>CAZTVB010000118.1:0-7352 GCA_964616315.1 uncultured Rikenellaceae bacterium | reverse complement strand
TACTATACCAGTTTTTCCTTCTAATAACTTCATAGTTTAATTTTTGTCGTTAACGCTGCAAAGGTAAAAAATATTAGAAAATAAGCTAACTATACCAAAAGATTTACAAAAACCCTCTTTTAGTTGTTCAACAAAATCTAGCAATGCACCTTTTGAATAAACAAAATATCTCGTATATTCACAAGTTGAAAATTGTATGAACTTGATTTGATGTTCGTATATAAAATACTCTGTTTACCAGATAACTTATTTAGTAACTAAACCTTACGCAAGATGAAGCTTAGGATGAAACTCAGGTTAAAGATGCTACTATCCGTTATTTTTGTAGCTGTTGTAGTTTTTTTAGCATCAATAGGATTTCTCACATCGAGGCTTGAAAAAATCACATTACGCAATGCATTCAACTATGTTGATGCTACTGCCCGCGAGTATGCAAACTCTATTCAAAGTAATTTCAACAACGAAATGGGTATGGCTCGCTCCTTAGCACAAGGTTTTTATTTCCACAACGAGTATTCATCTGCCGAATTAAAGGAAAATTCCAGAAGAACACTAAATGGAATAGCACTTAACAACCCAAAATTTCTTTCTGTTTGGATTAGCTGGGAGTTAAATATACTCGATAAAAATTGGGATAAACCCTACGGTAGAGAGCGATATACATTCTACTGGGAAAATGGTCAACTTAAATTTATTACTGACCAAAAGAATTTGACCGGTGATGAGCCTAGCAGCCTTTACTATCAACTTAAAACATCCAAACTTGAAGCAGTTGTCGACCCTTACTGGTTTACCTATACAGGCAGTAATAAAAGAGTGCTAGAGACAAGCATTTGTGTACCGCTTGTTAAGGATAATAAGTTTTTAGGCTTATTCGGCTTCGATATAGAGTTGAGTAGATATCAAGAGTACATAAACAATATTAAACCTTATGCAGGAAGTTCGGCCATGCTTCTTTCGCAAAACGGAACCATTGTTGCTCATTCAATAGCGGATAATACAGGCGCAAAGATTGATAGTATATATGCCAACGAAAATAAAAATCACAACCTATTAGATAAGTTAAACAAAGGTGAGAAATTTTCAATTTCATATACAAGTATTAACGATGGCAAAAAATACTATGCAACTTTTGTTCCATTTACCGTAGGTACCTCCGTTAATCCATGGACTTTGGCCATCATTGCTCCAGAGGATGTGATTATTAAAGAGGCTCAGGATGTTGCTAGCAAATCCAGAACGGTTATTTTTATTGGACTAGCAGTTCTAGCAATAGTAATATGGATTATCGCTTACAGCATAACACGCCCACTGGTTAAAACAACAAAGGTTCTGGAAGAACTAGCCAACGGACAAATTGATTTATCGAAAAAGATTTCTATAAATAGCGGTGACGAAATCCAAGACATTGGAACTTCTGTTAATATTCTAATAGATAGCCTTTACAAAACAACCAATTTTGCCAAGGAAATTGGAAAGGGTAATTTAAATGCCTCGTTCAGCAAATTAAGTGAGAATGATGTACTTGGCGAGGCATTACTTGACATGCGAAAAAGTCTTGAATATGCCAAAGAACTAGATGATAAAAGGAAACTTGAAGAGGAAAAAGAACGTTGGGCCAATGAAGGCGTTGCCCTTTTTGCCGATATTTTGAGGCAAAATACAGACAATATGAATGAGTTTACATATGAGGTAATACACAACCTTGTTAAGTATGTAAATGCCAATATTGGGGCTTTATTCTTAGTAAATGTTGAGAATAATGAGAAGTATTTTGAACTAGCATCGAGTTTTGCATACGAAAGAAGGAAGTACGAAGAAAAACGTATTAATTATGGTGAGGGTTTAGTTGGACGTTGTGCCAAGGAAGGTGAAACTATATTTATGACAGAACTTCCAAAGGACTACGTTAAAATAGCATCGGGACTTGGCGAGGAGAACCCCAATTGTCTTCTAATAGTACCGCTTAAACTGAATGATGAAGTGTATGGAGTGATTGAAATGGCATCGTTTGAGTTTTTAGAGGATTATAAAATAAAATTCGTCGAGAAGATTGGAGAAAGTATTGCCGCAACTATTTCGAATGTAAAAGTTAACATCCGTACAGCCAAACTATTAGAAGAATCGAGAATAAAATCCGAAGAATTGGCTTCACAGGAGGAGGAAATGAGACAAAACATGGAGGAACTCCAAGCAACCCAGGAGGAAGCCGCAAGGAAAACTGCTGAAATGGAGAGCTTAATCAATGCACTGAACTCATCAAGTTATGTTATTGAGTACGATTTGAATGGAAGAATAATCACAGTAAATCAATCGTACCTAGGATTAACAGGACAACCAGAAAGAGATGTTATCGGAACACACCACTCCGATAATTTGGAATTTACAGAGGAACAAAAAGTTAACTACCAAAAATTCTGGAACGATTTGCGCAATGGAATAATTAAAAAGGAAACCAATAAGGTTGCTATCAACGGAAAAACATACACATTTATTGAGACATACTCCCCAATTCTTAATGAAAACAAACAAGTAACCAAGATTCTGAAGATTGCACATAACATTACTGATTTTATTGAATCAAAGGGTTCAAAGAAGTCTAAAAAAGAATAGATTCCATGTTTGATACAAATAGAAAAGGCTGCATATTAATATGCAGCCTTTCTTGTTCGTTTTGTTGTTAATCTATCTGAAGTTTATTCCAACACCAGCATTAAATACTGAGTATTTGCCAAGAGCATAATCAAAATGGAATGCAATAACTGAAAGTTTAATTCTTAAACCTATGTTTGCATTTAAACCGCTATTAGTAAAATCTAAATCTAAAGGATCCTTTATACCCACGCCAACATTTGGGATATCATAAGTTCCCTTAAATGCTACCTCTGTAGTTGATCTACTATAACCAACACCGGCATAAACAGTTAATACAGGAATAGACTTCGAAATTAACAGTTTACTCGTAAAACCTGATGCATTAAAATCTAAGGTTTGATCACCACTTAAATCAAAAGAGGACTTAAACTTAGTATAACCAAGCATAATTGAAACATCAATAGGAACCAATTTAAATCCAGGGATAAACTCTTTGAATTCATTTTTGATACCTACACCCCATAAGTTAAACTTTCCAACGCCATTAATATCTACTTTTGGGAAAAAGCGTCCCATAACTTCTGTATGGAAGGGCAAACCTATTCCAACCTGAACAATTGGAGCAGGAACAAATCTTAAATTAGCACCCTGAGGAAGTTCTAATGAAGCTGTTGTTCCTGTTGCTTGATCAACCAGTGTTGGACCTGCTGTTTTCTTACCTGTTACAGTAGGTGCAGAATTATCCGCAGGATCCTGTAACTCCCAATACTGCAAATTGAGTTTTGAAACATCAAATTTTGAATCGGCAGAAGGTGGAACAGTTATGGCTGCAGTAAAGGTAATATCAAAACCAAAAAGTTTGTGCGGTTTAGCCGTGTTATACCACCCATTATTTAGACTTGTCCCGAAACTCTTTCCAAATGGCTCAAGGTATGCCTTGGTAAGTAATTTAGCATCATCTAAATTTCCACTAAGCATTTTTACTGCATCTTCCTGAGAATAAGTAACACCGGAAATCAACAAAAAACTTAGAAGAATCATTAAAATGTGTCTTGATCTACTCATAGTTGTATGTTTTAGAGGTTAATTTTTAATTTTTAACTAATATAAAACAAATGTACAAATGTTTTGCTTAATCAATCTCTGAAAAACTTACAAGAAATAAATTAAAGTGGCTATTTTTGTAAAAAAAATCTAATGAGTAATATCCCTTTGGCAGAAAGAATGCGTCCACGCACCATTGACGACTATGTTGGTCAAGCCCATCTTGTAGGCAACGGAAGCATTCTGAGGGATATGATAAAGCTGGGAAATGTTAGCTCATTTATACTCTGGGGTCCTCCTGGTGTTGGTAAAACTACCCTTGCAAAAATAGTTGCAAACCAACTTAATAGACCTTTTTACACTTTAAGCGCAGTTAGTTCTGGCGTTAAGGATGTAAGAGAGGTTATTGATAAAGCAAAATCTCAGAAGTATTTTAACACTCCATCGCCAATTCTTTTTATTGATGAAATTCATCGATTCAGTAAGTCCCAACAGGATTCTCTTTTAGGGGCTGTTGAGCAGGGAATTATTGTACTTATTGGGGCTACAACTGAAAATCCTTCATTTGAAGTTATTACTCCACTCCTATCACGCTGTCAAGTATTTATACTCAAATCGCTTAATGAAAGCGAGTTAAATTTGTTATTGAATAATGCAATCAATCAGGATATTTATCTTAAAAATTTGAAATTCAACGTTACAGAGACTGATGCATTATTTAGATTTTCGGGGGGAGATGCCCGCAAACTTTACAATATCATAGAGTTGCTTGTTAACGTTAGTAATAATGGTAACCCCATTGAAATAAACAATAAACGTGTAACTGAGGTTCTGCAGGAGAACATTGCCATTTACGATAAGAATGGAGAGCAACACTACGATATAATTTCTGCCTTTATTAAGTCAATCCGTGGTAGCGATCCCAATGCTGCTGTTTACTGGCTTGCCAGAATGATTGAAGGTGGCGAAGATCCAAAATTTATAGCCCGCAGACTTGTTATTCTTGCATCGGAAGATATCGGACTGGCCAATCCTAATGCATTGCTTATGGCTACTAGTTGCTTTCAGGCGGTTACTATGATTGGTATGCCGGAGTCGAGAATTATTCTATCCGAGGCAACAATTTATCTTGCTACTAGTCCCAAAAGCAATTCTGCCTACGAGGCTATTGGCAAAGCTCTAGAGTTAGTTAGAGATAAAGGTAATCTTCCTGTACCTTTACATATTAGAAACGCACCAACAAAGTTAATGAAAGATATTGGATATGGCGCTGACTATAAGTACGCACATAGCTATAAAGGAAACTTTGTTTCACAGGAATTCCTTCCCGAGAAAATATCGGGAACAATAATATTTGCGCCACAGGACAATCCTAAAGAAAAGGAAATAGAGCTTAAACTGAAGGCCTTGTGGAAAGGAAAATACAACTACTGATAATCATAAATAAAAGAATATGAATACATTAAAATCGATTAATGGTATAAAACATTTAGAATCTGGCAATTTCTTTTTACTCGCAGGGCCTTGCGTTGTTGAGAACGAAGAAATTACTTTCGGAATAGCTGAAAGGGTAAAGGAAATAACCGATAAGTACAAAATCCCCTACATATTCAAAGCATCGTACAGAAAGGCAAACCGCTCAAAGATGGATTCCTTCTCTGGTATTGGTGATGAGAAAGCCCTAGGCGTACTTTCAGAGGTGAAAAAACGATACGGATTACCAATTGTAACCGATATACACACCGCTGAGGAGGCAGCTATGGCAGCAAAATACGTGGATGTGCTTCAAATTCCAGCATTTCTATGTCGCCAAACAGACTTATTGGTTGCTGCAGCAAAAACAGGTAGAGTGGTAAATGTAAAAAAAGGTCAATTCGTATCACCCGAATCGATGAAATTTGCTGCGCAAAAAATAGTTGATTCCGGTAACAATAACGTTATGCTTACCGACAGGGGAACTCAGTTTGGATACCAAGACCTGATTGTTGATTTCAGAGGAATTCCTATTATGCGGGAATTTGGCTTCCCTGTGGTTGTTGATGTTACACACTCCTTACAACAACCCAACCAAACATCGGGTGTAACAGGTGGAAAGCCTGAAATGATAGAAACAATATCGCGTGCAGCAATTGCCTGTGGCGCCGACGGACTATTCATGGAAACGCACCCAAATCCTGCCAAGGCACTATCGGATGGAGCTAATATGCTAGATTTAAAACATTTAGAAAATTTACTTGACCATCTTGTTCAAATTCGTCAGGTCATCAAGAATTTTTAACGTAAACGTTTAAGAGAGTATCTATTTTTTGCTTTAAGAGGTTGGCGTTAATTGGCTTAGAGATATAGTCGTTACAGCCAACCTCAAAACATTTAATATTGTCGTGAGGTAATGCGTAAGCAGTTTGGGCAATTATTGGTAAAGATGGTTTTTGTTTACGAATCTCAACAGTAGCCTCATACCCATCCATTAATGGCATTTGAATATCCATTAAAACTATATCAATACTAGCACTATCGAGTGTTTTAGACACAACCTCTTTCCCATTTTTCGCCCATATAATATTAGCCTTAGTATCGGCTAAAACAGTAGATAGATATCGATAGTTTACTTCAACATCCTCAGCAATCAGTATATTTTTGCCTGCCCAATTATACTCAACCTCATCGGTGCTAAATAGAAATGAGCCAGAATCCTGAAAACGCTTTTCTTTGTAAGGGATAGTAAAATGAAATGTTGTGCCCTCACCAATTTTCGATTCAAACCAAATATCTCCGCCCAGTAAACCTATGATATTCTTACTGATATAAAGCCCAATACCTGTTCCTCCATATTTTCTGGTAGAACCTTCCTGCACCTGACGGAAACGCTCAAAAATTATATCGCGCTTATCTTCGGGAATGCCTATTCCGCTATCGCGAACAAAAAACTCAATTTTATTCTCATCGTGGTTATTAATGTAACCAAACTCCACGTTACCTCTATCAGTAAATTTAAGCGCATTGCCTATTAAATTGACCAAAATCTGACGTAAGCGCTGACCATCGGTATATAGGATATTGGACTCATCATCGTTAAGGTTAAGTAAGCGGATATTGATATGCTCCTTTTCCTGCTTGAATTTGATCTCGTTGAAGAATGTATAAACATCGAACATTAAATCATCCAGATTGCACTCTGAATGGTTAATGGCAAGTTGACCCGCATCAATCTTAGAAATATCAATAATATCATCTATAAGATTTACAAGCATCATTCCATTGTGATACACAATATCAATATACCTATCGCGCTTATCCTCAGACTCTTCACCCTTTAAAAGTTGAACAAACCCAAGTATTCCGTTCATAGGAGTACGAATTTCATGGCTCATATTAGCCAGAAAGTTGGATTTAAGAATATCGGATTCTTCTGCACGCTGCTTCGCTTTTTCCAAGGCATCTTTCAACTTTGAAATCTCAAAATCCTTAACGGCTAATAACCTGTGTAACTCATCATTATCTATTTGGAGCTCTTTGAAATGTAATTTTAGATTAGAATACTCTTCTTTAATTCTTTCAGAATGCTGGTTATCAATTCGTTTTTGGTCAGTATAAACAATACGTAATTTCTTCCTTAGAACTACTGCCCAAGCAAGAAGAGATAATAAAACAATTGAAAATACAATAATGAGTGCTATATTCATACTCTAAAAAACTCTCGTACTGATTAGCAA
>CAZTVB010000117.1:0-7434 GCA_964616315.1 uncultured Rikenellaceae bacterium | reverse complement strand
TTTAAAAATGATTATTAAAAAACGTCTATGTATCAATTACTAGTTCATTTTTGGAAGGAGAAATTACGGTCTCCCTTTTGGCAAAAAAGCATTTTTATCAATATCCTCCTAGGTTTTATTGGTATTTACCTTGCATTAAATATTCTGATGCTCGGTTTTTTTGCTGACAAAATTATTGCCGAGGTATTCCCCAATCAGGATGTACTGGCGGCTTTTAACCGTTTGTTGTTCTACTATTTCGGGTTCGATATTGTAATTCGTTTCTTTTTGCAACAACTACCCGTAATGTCAATTCAGCCCTATTTAGGACTGCCAGTAAAGAAGAGCACTTTGCTGCATTTCCCTTTGGTGCGGAGTGTATTTAACTTTCTCAACCTTTTTGCGCTGCTTTTAATCTTGCCATTTTTCTTCAAGGTTGTTTTGAGTACACAATCAACATTATCCAGCGTTTCGTGGATTATAGCAGTGGTATCGTTTATTGTTTTCAATAACTTCTTAAACTTTACTGTAAAGAAGTATTTTGCTAAGAAGCCACTATTAGTTATGCTGTGGATAGTTGCTTTATCTATATTCATCTACCTCGATATAGCAAAAATCATCTCCGTTTCATCGTTGTTTGGCAATGCTCTTGGATTGTTAAGCCAAACCGTTTTGTTTGCTTTACTTCCAGTTGCGTTGGCTGTTGTATCGTATTATCTAGCCTACGAGTTGCTCCGAAGGAATGCTTACATTGAGGGTGTTGAGAAGCAAAATAACGCAAAATCGGTTTCATTTCAGTTTTTATCAAATTATGGATTAATTGGAACTTTGATTGGTTCTGAGTTAAAGTTGATATTTAGGAATAAACGTCCAAAATCTGTTTTTTATCTTAGTGTTTTTTTCTTGTTGTATGGATTTATCTTTTACAAGGACCAATATCTGGATAGTCCATATATGTTGACATTTGTAGGGATATTTCTAACTTCCAACCTTGCAATGTTTTTCTATCAATTTGCTTTTTCGTGGGAGAGTTCATTCTACGATATGTTCCTAGTACATCGAATATCTACTTTTAACTTTGTTTTGGCCAAGTACTACCTATTTGCAATAATGTGCGTTTCTAGTTATTTATTAACTCTTCCTTACGCATTTATCGGTTCAAAAATTGCATTTATAAATACCGCAATGCTTTTTTACAATGTTGGTATTACATCCATAATCGTATTCTTTGCAGGAACTTTTAGTACTTCAAGTATCGATTTAGGTCGTGCTCAATTTATGAATTACCAAGGTACAGGTGCACATCATTTTCTTATGATGATTCCATTATTCGGTATTCCAATGATTATTTATTTGGTTTTCAGTTTGCTTGGAATGGCGGAGTTCGGCTTTTTCGGAATCGGATTTATTGGTGCTATTGCAATCCTGTTTCATAGGCAGCTTGTTGGATTAATAAGCAATAGGCTTGTTCAACGAAAATATATAATGTCAAGTGGTTTCAGAAAATAATAATTACAGCTATGATAGAGATTTTAAAACTTCAAAAAGTATATAGGCAGAGTTTTGCACTTACTATTGAGAATCTAAAAATTAATAAAGGAGAACTTGTTGGGCTTGTTGGTAATAATGGGGCAGGCAAAACAACACTGTTGAGTTTAATGCTCGATTTAATCAAGGCTACCGATGGATATGTGAAATCCAAGGATTTGCAGGTTGACAAAACCGACGATTGGAAAAGCTATACAGGCTCTTACCTTAACGAGCGTTTCTTAATACCTTATCTCACACCAATGGAGTTTTTTGAGTTTGTTGGAAATTTGTATGGAAAGAATAAATCTGATATCTCAATTTTCTTAAAAGAAAATGAGGATTTTTTTCAGATAGAAGAGAATAGGAATAAATATATCCGTGACCTTTCTGCGGGTAATAAGAATAAGGTAGGTATCTTGACAACAATGATTTCAAACCCTGAAATCATTATTCTCGATGAGCCTTTTGCCAGTTTAGACCCCAGTTCACAACTTTGGTTAAAATCCAAGTTGAAAGAGTTGAACGCTAAGGGTACAACCATCATTATTTCGAGTCACGATTTGATGCACGTTACAGAGATTTGCTCCCGCATTTTAATTCTCGAGAATGGTAAAATTGTAAACGATAGCAAAACCCATAGTAACAGCTTGCAGGAGTTGGAGAGTTACTTTAAGCTGAATTAATGCCTAAGGATTTTGAGGATATTCTACTAATTGGTCAGCATGATAAGTTCGTGCTGACTCTTTCTAATCCTAAGAATATTCTAAAGCCCAACGGAGAAATTTGTAGCACTTTTGTTGGTGTTCGACAAAGCAATGGACAAAAAGTAATTGTTAAGCGCTTTCATAAGTATTTAAACAGTAATCCCCTTTATTGTTTTCGTGCTGAGCGTGAATATGAGGGATTGTCTAAGTGTACAAAGCAAAACTCTGAGTTAATAATTCTTGATGACACTAAATACCTTGTTCGTGATTTTACCGAGGGTATTGACTTGCAGAAAATCATAACAGGAAAATACAATGCAAAGATTACAGTTCATCAAAAAATCCTGATTGTAATTGAAGCGCTAAATGCGCTAAAACGCATACACGATGCAGGCTTTGTTCATTGCGATATCAAACCTGGTAATATTGTAATTAGAACGGTTGATGATGTTATCAATTTTGAAAATCCACAGGTTGAGATTATTGATTTTGGATTGATTCGTAAGCCATCAGAGCCATTGTACGATAGGAAGGATAAGTTGCCATTTTCGTTGATTTACTCTTCGCCTGAACAGATTCTAAACCTTTGGGAGTTAATACAGCCCCAAACCGATATTTATGCAATGGGAGTGACGTTTTGGCAATTGCTAACAAGCAAAACGCCTTGGGAAAGTAGCAATCCTTTAATGCGAATTCAGTTACAGTTGGTGGTTCCTTTGCCACAGCATAAGAGTATTCCTGATTTCATTTTTGAGGTTGTTGCAAAAGCAACATCAAAAGCAAGGCTTCCCAAACCGCCAAGGTTTTATAATCACAGTCAACTTCTTGAATTTGAACGCGAGGCTATTGCTAATAGATATCAATCGGTTGATGATATGATTAATGCTTTAGAAAGTTTGGATTTATCAGCCTTACAAAAGAAAAAGTCGTTTTGGAAGATGTTTTAGGGGGTATTTCTCACTAGCAAATCGTCCAAAGCATTCTCTAAACTAGCAAACCTCCATTTAAATCCCAATTCTTTAAGTTTTTTTGGTTCTACTGTTTGGTTTGCAAGAAGTGTTTCTTTGGCCATATCACTTAATGCTAATTTTAATAGGAATGCTGGAACTCTTAGAAACACAGGCCTATTAATCTTTTTGCCAACGGTTTTTGTTAATTCACTTAGTGAAACCGGATTTGGTGATACAAGGTTGAATGCACCTATTGCTGTTTCAACTTTAATCAGGTAGATAATTGCCGATACATGGTCGTGTATGTGTATCCAGGGAATAACTTGCTTCCCTGAGCCAAGAATTGTTCCAGCTAAGTATTTTATTGGAGTTAGTATTTTATGCAAAAATCCCCCTTTGTTTGAAAGGACTATTCCTGTTCTGATTAGAACAACCCTGGTTTTTGATTCACATTTCAATGCTTGCTGTTCCCACTCATTGGTTAGGTTTGAAAGGAATCCAGAACCTTTAAATGAATTCTCAGTTAATTGCTCTAATGAGTTATGACTGTAGTAACCTACTGCCGATGCCTGAATAAACACTTTTGGAGGTGTATTGCAACTATTAATAGCCTTTGCAATTATTGCAGTGGTGTTTATTCTACTATTCCATATTTTCTCTTTATTGGATTTTGTCCAAGGAACAGCAATTGTATGTCCAGCAAGATTTACAATAACATCGCACCCATTTATAATAGGAACAAGTTCCTCGTGGTTTTTACCGTTCCACTCTATAGGAATAACTTTCCCTTCGAAAATCTCATCTACTTTTGATTTGTTGCGCGATAGGAGTTTTACCTCATAGCCATCATCAAGCAAGGTGTTGATTAACTTTTGACCTATTAGTCCTGTTCCTCCTATTATTACTGTAGTTGGCATATTATATTAATTATCTGGGCTGACTCAAAAGGGTGATTTCGTCATCCCGAACTTGTTTGGCTTCGCCGAACTTACGGTTCGGTATCTCCAATTAGTCTTGAATTAGAATTATGGGATTTTGAAATAAATTCAGAATGACTGCTTTGAAGACTCTTGAGCCTGTCCCGTTGATGTTCTATCTATTCAATTTCAACCCAAATATCGCTTGCAATATTGAGTGCCGATGTTAAGGTGCTGATATCGGTAAATAATTCACCACTTGCACCAGAATAATGGCTATGGCCAATAGGTTTTAGGTAGAACTTTCCACCTTTAGCATCGGTATGTATATCTGCTGAATAAACTAGCGCAGGCTGTGCTGATGTTTTATAATTCTCATCGCCAGGGAAACGATTATTGTGCCAGTAGTTGTTCCAATCCCAGGGCTGGTTAATCTCCATGAGTAGTTTGAATTGCTTCAAATTGCTGGGAACAGCAAATTTTATCACAAAACTTCCTTGTGGAGTGGCCCCAGTGTATGCATCGGGTAGAGGGTTTTCGGGACTAGGAAGAAAATAGCCATCTTTGGTCATTTTGCCAAGTTTATGCAACCAGTAAGGCAACGATGCTGGGCGACGTCTTTCGCCGGGTTGCCATTTACCTTTCTCGTATACACCATACTTGAAAACACCTGTAGTGATTGATTTTGATGCGTAAACTGTTTGTATGTAGTTGCCGTTCATATCCTCAATCCAAAATGCAATTAGAGGGTGGTTAAACGATTTTCCTGGAGTAAAATTGATATTAATTCCAACCCCACTATCGAATGGCTTTGTAACAACAACCTCAGGCGTTTCAGATATTTTTACTGTTTGGGAAGTGCTGCACGATACTGCTATTATCGCTGCAAGGGAGATGTATAATAGTTTTTTCATATCACTTGTTTTAAAACTCTAAAATAATACCTATTGTTGGCAATATAGTTCCAGAACCATCATTTTTCAATTTTTTGAGCAAATATCTTGATGGGTCGCCTGGATTTACTATTGGATTTCCATTTATATCTGTTTCTGCAATATAGGCATCTGCCTCTTCTCCCTTATAATTGTAAATATTCTGAACATCCACATATAGGTTTAGAGTCCACTTGCTGAAGTAGAACATCTTATCGACCCTGACATCAAGTTGATGGAATCCACCTAAACGCAATGTGTTGAACTTGCCATAATCCAAAACTGCTTGATTACGGGTGTTCCAAACATCAATTAATGCTGATGTTTGCAAATCATAAGGAGTGTAAGGTGCACCGCCTACAAATCTCCATTTAAATCCAACATCCCAACCGCGTTTAAAGCTGCGGGTTGCTGTAATCGAGATTAAATGTTCATTATCCCAAGATGTTGGAATAAACCCAGAGGTAGGATTTAGATTTTCATCCATCTTTGCACTCTCACTTCTCACTAAAGTATAAGAGATAAGGGTGTTAAAGCCAAGTAGGTTCTTGTTTCGATATAGGAATTCCGCACCATAAGCCCGTCCTTTACCAACCGATTTTACTGGTTCGTCCCCAAATGTGCCGTAACCAGCACCTTTACTTGCTATAGATACTGAGTCGATTAGTGAAACAGGGTAATTGTTATAAAGTTTCAAAAATCCTTCAACCGATAATCGGCTCGATTCGTTGGGTAGCCATTCTGCTCCAAATACAATATGGTCACTTTGAATATATTTTAATCCATTGGATTTGTTCACCAAATCACCAGCAGTATTGCTAAACCCAAGTGTGGTGTACGATGGCTGTTGGTAGAACCTTCCAACGTTGAAGTTCAGGTAGTATTCTGGGGTAATCTCATACGATGCAGAGAAGCGTGGGCTAATCTGGTTGAAAAGATTACTCATCTTGCTTGAATAGTTATTGGCATCGGCACGTAAACCAAGCGATAGCGTTAACTTTTTGAAATAAGTGTGATTTATTTGTCCAAACAAACTCCACTTAAACATATCCATATTGGTTTCGTAGTTGTCGGGTTGGTAGGTTTCTCCAACATATTTTGCACGGAATGTACTATTGTAGTAACGGGCGTATTCAGTTCCTGCTCCAAAGTTTAAGTCGTAGTCGCTCCAAACTTTTAGTTGACGCTCGTACCTAAATTTATTTTCCGCTTCCCACGATTTATAATCCAATAGTTTTGGCTGTGATTCATCGTTGTTTTGATACTTGTATTGTCGATTGTTGAGCATATTTCGGCTTACAATGTAGGTTTCAAAACCATTCTTTTTAAAATGTTTGTAAGATGCGCCCAAAGTATAGTTCCATTGGGTATTTACAGGTAAGTATCCCAAAATATAACGCTGCGATTCATCGGGATTCTCAATGCCGGTATTTAATTCATTGTCGTCAATTGCTCCAAGTCCAATTATGGTTAGCTCATTTTTACTATCGAATTTTGTTTTGGTTTTAAACTGAAAGTCGTTATAGGTCGGTAGGAAAGGAAGACCAAGCGCACTGAAAAGGAATTGAAGGTAGGAGCGACGGGCAGAAAATATGAACGATGTATTTTTGCTTATAGGTCCATCTAGTGTAAGAGCTAAATCTGATGCTCCAACGGCGGTTTTCACTTTTAGTTTATCCTTATTACCATCAATCTGCCTAAAATCAAGTACTGAACTCATTGCATTGCCATAGTTTGCAGGGAATGCGCCAGAGTAAAAGTTTACCTCGCGCACAAAATCAACGTTGATAATTCCAACGGGTCCGCCCGATGCTCCTTGTGTGGCAAAGTGGTTGAGGTTTGGAATCTCAATTCCATCGAGGTAAAATCTATTCTCATTAGGGCCTCCACCCCGAACAATAACGTCGTTACGGTACGAAACCGACGATGCAACCCCTGGTAACGATTGTATCACTCTGCTAATATCTCTATTACCCCCTGGATTCTTCTCAATTTCATCAATCCCAATTCTGCGTAGCGAAACTGGTGCATCGTCGCTTCTGCGGAATGTTGATGCTTTAACCACAACACCCTCAAGCTCCACAGAAGTTTGCTCAATAGGTAAATCTACAAACGATGTTTTTGCATTTGTAACCAGAATTGCCTCGGAAATGTATGGCTTAAAGCCGATTGCTGAAACTTGTATCTCAATATAACCAGGCTTTAGCCCAGTGAATAGGTAATTGCCATCATAATCGGAGGTTGTACCTATTGTTGTGCCAAAAATAATAATATTGGCAAAGGGTATCGGTTCGTTATTTTGCTTGTCGTAAACCCTCCCTTTTACGGTTCCTGATTCCTGAGAGTATAAAACAAAAGGCATCAAAAATGGTAAAACTAAAATACTGTATAGTGTTTTCATGAGTTTTATTTGTTTTTACTG
>CAZTVB010000116.1:0-7448 GCA_964616315.1 uncultured Rikenellaceae bacterium | reverse complement strand
ACGGTACATAGAGGAGATAAATAAAAATACTAAAATAAACCAGTTCGAAAGTGCTGAGAAGATTTGGTAATTTTTGTAAATTTGCGGGCATTAACTGGAAAATTATCCTAAAATGCACAGCAAACACCAAATAAAGTTCTTTACTGGTCGGAGTTCCCGCTATCTTTCTGAGAAAATTGCACAGAGTTTTGGTATTCCGCTAGGAAAGTCGAATATTACAGTATTCAGCGATGGTGAATTTCAGCCATCCTATGATGAATCGGTGCGTGGTTGCACCGTTTTTATTATACAATCAACATTTCCTCCTGTAGATAATCTTTTTGAGCTCCTTTTGATGGTTGATGCTGCGCATAGGGCATCGGCATATAAAGTTGTGGCCGTGTTGCCATACTTTGGATGGGCTCGTCAGGATAGGAAGGACAAACCTCGTGTGGCTATTGGTGCAAAAATGGTCGCCAATATGCTCCGTGCTGCGGGTGTTGACCGTGTTATGACTATGGATTTGCATGCAGACCAAATACAAGGATTCTTTGATGTTCCAGTTGACCATTTGTACGCATCATCAATTTTTGTCCCTTATATTAAAAGTCTAAACCTTGACCCAATTGCCATTGCTGCGCCCGATATGGGAGGAGCAAAACGTGCAAATGCCTACTCGCGTTTTTTGAACTCATCGTTGGTGGTTTGCCATAAGAGTCGTGAGAAAGCAAATCAGGTTGGCGAGATGACTGTTATTGGTGAGGTTGAGGGCAAACATGTTGTTATTCTTGACGATATGGTTGATACTGCTGGCACTCTTACAATGGCTGCCGACTTAATGATGGAAAAGGGAGCCGCCTCTGTTCGTGCTTTTGCAACACATGGAGTTTTATCTGGTTCCGCATACGAAAGAATTCGCGATTCAAAAATCACTGAACTAGTTGTTACCGATACAATTCCTTTAAGAACAGATAAAGATACATCTAAGATTAGAGTGTTGTCAGTTGCCGACTTGTTTGCCGATGTTATCAATAAGGTTTATAACTATCAATCAATCAGCGATAGATTTATTATATAGTGATTTTGTTTCTTAAAATCACTTTGCTATCTTTGCAACCCAAAATTTCCCTCAAAATGGTACGATGGGGGGCTACGGAAAAATGAGGGGTAGTCCTGAGTAATGCCAGAGTAATAACTAAAAAAATAACAAAACAATGAAAACACTTGATTTAAGTGCAGCAGTTCGTAAAGAAACTGGAAAGACTTTCGCAAAAAACATGCGTAAATCGGCTTTAATTCCTGCTAACATTTATGGTGGTGAGGAGAATTTAATGATTTCTCTTGATGAGAAAGAACTTATGAAAGCTATTTACACTCCTAACGTTTACATCGTAAACCTTAATGTTGAAGGTAAAGTGTATAGCACTGTTATTAAAGAGACTCAGTTCCACCCGGTTTCTGATAAAATTCTTCACGTAGATTTTCTTCAAATTTCCGATAAGAAGAAAATAACCATTGGTCTACCAATCGTTCTTGACGGTCAGTCCGAAGGTGCTAAGCAAGGGGGGAAACTTGTACAGGTTGTTCGCAAGGTACGTGTAAGCGGATTAGCGAAAGACCTTCCTGAGAGCATTATTATTGATGTTACTAACTTAGGTTTAGGTAAAAGCATCATGGTTGGCGATTTAGAATTCAAAAAATACTCTATTGCAGAACCAAAGAGTGTTGTTATTGCTACTGTTAAAACAACTCGTGCAGCTAAGGATGCCGTTGTTGAAACTAAAAAATAATTCATTTAGAGTTTGAAGTATCTAATTGTAGGATTGGGGAATATTGGTGCTGAGTATTCCAATACCCGTCACAACATAGGATTTAAGGTATTGGACGCACTTGCAAAGGCGTCCAATATTTCTTTTGTGGATTCCCGTTATGGTGCAGTTGCTGAACTGAGACATAAGGGGCGTATCTACGTTTTGCTTAAACCATCAACTTATATGAACCTTAGCGGAAAGGCGGTGAATTACTGGATGCAAAAGGAGAATATAACCCTTGAAAATGTTTTTGTTATTGTTGATGATTTGGCTTTGCCAATAGGCGCAATCCGTATTCGCCAAAACGGTAGCGATGGTGGCCATAATGGGCTGAAGAGTATCAACGAAGTGCTTGGAACCAATGCCTACGCTCGATTGAGGTTTGGTATTGGAAGTGATTTCTCTAAAGGCCGCCAAGTTGACTATGTGCTAGGTGAATGGACCGAGGAGGAGGAGAAAGTTCTTCCCGAAAGAATTGTAAAGGCTAGTGATGCTATCCTTAGTTTTGGGACAATTGGCGTTGAGCGTACCATGAATTTTTTTAATAGTAAGTAGGATGGCCGAGAGTTCTACAAGAATTGATAAATGGCTTTGGAATGTACGGATTTTTAAAACCCGCAGCATTGCCATTGAGTTTTGTAGAAAGGGTAGGGTAACAATAAACGGTAATATGGTTAAGCCTGCCCGCGAGGTTCAGGTTGGCGATACCATTGTAGTGCGCAAACCTCCTGTTAATTATACCTTCAAGGTAAAAGGTTTCCCAAAGAGTAGAGTAGGGGCAAAGTTGGTTGTGGATTACCTTGAGAATTTAACCTCAGCGGATGAGTTGCAAAAACTCGACCCCGCATTTATGGCGTTCAACATCTATCGTGAACGCGGTACAGGCCGACCCACTAAAAAAGACCGTCGCTCATTGGACGAACTTTTCGAGGATGGTTTCGAGGGTTTCGATTGGGATGATGAGGACGAGAATTAACCTTTCTTATAAACATTCTTTATTTCCCCAATATACATCCTGTGAAAATCGGACTTTGGGTAGTTATTTTGAATCACTCCCTTGTCGATAAAATGCTCTGCCTTAAGAAAATCGGCGTACAGTTTTTCGCACTCTATTATTAATCGCGATTCCTCAAAGGCAATTCCATTGCTAGTTTTTACTGGTGTAAGTCCAGTTTCCTTCATTTTATCGTAATCTCTGCCCGATTTTGCACCGCAAAAATTTAAAGCATCACGGTGTTGTTCCTCAAAGAAACTGAGGGTGAATTGGTTATTCTGCTCCGTGAACTCAAATGTGTAGCGTTGAGGTCTTACAAATATAAAAACCACTGGTTTATTCCATAGTATTCCAAAACCACCCCACGATGCGGTCATTGTGTTGAATTTCTGTTCATTGCCAGCGGTAATAAGCATCCAATCGTTATCCAATGAGTTAAAGAGATTCTCTGTTAACTCAAATGGCGATATTGTTTTGAAATTGTCAATTTTTTCCATTGTTTTTCTTTTGTTGTAGATTAGATCCCTCACTATCGTTTGGGATGACAAGAAACATAGTGATTTGTCATGCTGAATGCAATGAAGCATCTATATAAATTGATAGGATTATTTGCTTCGTTCAAGATGACAAATTAATTAACTAAATGTCAATTCCGAAATAGTTTCTAATTAAAAGTCCAATGCCAAAGGTTAGTGCCGATACTCCTAAACTTATAATGGTCATTTCAAGGAATCGATGCTTAAAGTTCAAATCCTTGGCAACTGATATGTAGTAGTTGAAAAGGAATATTATCAATACTGCCGAGAATAATGCAACTCCAAGGGCCATGAAATAGGAAGTAAGCAATAGGAACGGAGAGATGAGAATTGCAACGGTTAAAACGTATGCAATACCTGTGTATAAAGCCGATTTCCCTGCATTTTTCTCTCCTTCAGTTTTTACAGAAAGGTATTGCGATGCGGCCATTGAAAGCGATGCCGCAATACCTGTAATAAGTCCTACAATAGCAATTAGTTTTGTGTTCTGCAATGCAAGGCTAAAACCTGCAAGGGCGCCTGTTAGTTCCACCAAAGCATCGTTTAAACCAAGAACAACAGATCCAACATAGTCCAATCGTTCTTCCTTAATCATATTGATAAGTTCCTTCTCGTGCGCCTCCTCCGATTCCATTATATCTTTTATTTGAGGAAGGTGCGGTATGAGTTGCTCATAGATACTTTGGGCGTTAACTTCTTGTTTTTCCATCAGTTTAATGGCAAAAGTTAAGCCTAAAACCCTTGCCATAAGAACAAAGAAGTTTATTCTTGAGTTTTTTGGTTTTACCTCTTTCCCCGAAATACCTTTGAAAAAATTATAGTGATCCAGCTCTTCACCTGCAATTCTGGCCAAAACATTTTTGTTGGCCTCGTCTTTTTCAATACTTGCAAGGCGTTTGTATATGTGGAATCCAGTAATCTCTTCCTGTTGTGCTTTTAAAACGATACTGTCAAATTCTGCTTTATCAATCAAATTGCTCATTGTGGTAATTTTAAAAATGCAAATTTAAGTACTCAACAACCTTTTTTATAGACTCAACATCCGAAATTTGGTTTACATAATCGGGTAATGAATTTCCATTTAGAGTTAGGTTCTCTTTTCGGTAAATCATTTTACTTTCGATATCCTTAACTCCACTCATGTGGAATTCATTTGCCTTAGTATTTATAATACTTTTAATAGTTTCAGCATTTACTCCACTGCCAGGCATTATGGCAATTCTATTCGCCGCCTTTTTAACAAGTTCGGCAAGTAAATCAACGGAATCGGCTGCTTTATTCTTTTGGCCTGATGTTAATATATGCGTTGCTCCTGTTTTAATAATATCTTCCAGTGCTTTGTAAGGGTCGGGAGTAAAGTCGAATGCCCTATGGAACGTAAATGTTAAGGGTTTGCTCAGTTCAACCAACTCTGCGGTTCGTTCAATATCAACTTCGCCGTTTGGCAGCAGAATGCCGCAAACTATTCCATTAACACCAAGTTGCTTTGCAACTAGAATATCGTTTTTGATTTGCTCAAACTCGATATTAGAGTATAGGAAGTCGCCAATTCTAGGCCTAATAAGTACGTTAATAGCAATATCAACCTTTTCTCTGGTCGTTTTTATACAGCCGTAAGATGGTGTTGTTCCTCCAATAAAAAGATTTTCGCAGAGTTCAATCCTTTTTGCTCCTGCTATTTGAGCGTTTATAGCACTTTGAACCGAATTGGCGCAAACCTCAAGGATGAATCCTTTCACTACTTCAACGCTTTTAAAACTTGCTCACCTAATCCAATGCTATAACCCTCTGAGTAAAAAATTACTTCTCCTTTTGGGTTGATAACTGTAACTATAGGATAGTTTGTCGATAAAGCTTTATTACATCCCTCGGCAATGGATTTTGCAAGTGTTTGTTCCTTATCGTATCCAAATTTCGATGAGTTTGGGAGATTGCTATAGTTACTTGGGTTGAAATCGTCGGTCATTTTATCTTTCCCAACAACAAAAACAACATTTCCACCCCACTTGTCGAAATCCGATTTTACAGCGGCCATATCAACCATTAAATGCTTTGTGGGTTCCTTGTTGGGTTCAATTATTGCCACAACAGCAGATTTTTCTTTAATCAATTCTCCAATTGTTTCGCTGTTTTCTCCATTCAGGTTAGGGATTACTGTCTCGGCATTAACCATTCCAGCTATTTGGCTCTGTGTATTGTTCTCGTTGAACTCAAGGGTTACAGCAGTGGTTTGATTTTCCTTAATCTCAAAATACTTGAACTTACAAAGCACCGTACCATTGCTTAACCGATTTCCGGTGATTAACCTGTAAAATCCAGCATCTAAACTGATTTTTGCGGGTAGATTGTTTACGTTGGGGTCTGTTTCAAAATCGAGCGAAATAAATTTACCTTTCTCCAGTTTGCCGATTGTGAAATGCGTGTAGTATTGTGGCTTTTGAATTGGAAGATTGTTGCCAAGGTTCAAATTCAGTGTGCCTTTAGGGAATACCTGCTCGGTGGTTTCTTCAAAAACCACATCGTTCCACTTGTCGCGCATTAGGAATTGTGGACGTTTTGTTGATGGCTCAAGTCTGGCTGGAATTCCAAAACTACGGCAAGCGGCCACAAAGAACAAATTACGCGAGTATCCATCGGCAATTCTAAACTTAAATACACTTTCGGGACTTATCGGAACTTTGTAGTAGTTACTCTCCTTGTCAATGGTGATGTTTTCTTTAATCCACTTCGCAATGTTGTAAGGATTGTTACGGAAGAATCCAATTTCGTCGAATGTGAATGAGTTTTGTAGGAAACCTCTCCAAGGCGTAACGAATTCTCTGCCAATTCTAGGCGAAAGAACGTACTTGTCGAAATCCTTAAAGTCTCTACTATCAATTATCGAAGGGAAAGAATCAACGGTTGCAATGTGGTCTTGCAATGTTGATGCAGTAATATCGTGTAAATCTTTTTCAGAAATGCTATTGAGAATAGCCATTCCAACTGTTAAGTCCTTACCCTCAAGGCCTTTGATGAAATTGTAGATTTCTTGCCAGTTTCCGCGGCTAAGTTTTAAGTATTTCCAAGTTTCATCAATGTTAACACCTTTTTCCATTGCAAGATTTGCTGAAGTTGCAGAGTCTATAAAGGTCGCAACGTAATTGTTGCGAATAGCATCCTCTTCCTTTAACCTAGCGTTATTGGCTTCGGCTTTGGATTGGTCTGCTTGGGTGATAGATTGCTCTGCAGGAGGCGTTAGCGTTAAGTCCAAATCTGCAAAGGTTGGATTCTCAGAGATATTGATAGTTACATCAGTTGCATCTTTGTCGGCTTTTGAAAAGCCAATCCTATTATCTTTCGATGCCCATACAATTAAATCGCCAAATCCAGTGGTGAGTGAGCATGCTCCTTCCTCGTTGGTTTGTTTTGTTCCTATTGGATAAAACTCCGCATAATTGTAAAGCTGAAACTCAATTTTAGCGTCGGTTACAGCATTTCCGTTTTCATCAACTACTTTAATGTTGAGGTTTTTGGTTGCTGCATAGTTCTCAAGTAGGTTGATTTCGGTGAACCATTCCGAATCGGTTAGTTTTTCTTCGTTGCCTTTATATTTGCCGAATACAAAAGTGCGCATCATCATTGCTCTTTTTGCAGGGCCAGCAAACCAACCCATGTTTAGTTCAGGTTCAGGTTCGCAAGCGCCAAGGAAGTACCATTTGCCATCGACCCAAACTTCAACCCAGGCGTGGTTATCGTCGGTATGCGCCCAGCGTGGAGTGTAAACTTGGCGGGCAGGAATACCCACTGAGCGTAGCGCTGCAACTGCAAATGTAGATTCCTCTCCACAGCGTCCAAAAGCAGTTCGAACGGTGGTTAACGGTCCCGATGTCCTCTCGTCGGTCGATTTGTAGATAACCTTCTCGTGGCACCAGTGGTTAACCTCTAGGGCTGCATCGTACATACTCAATCCTTCGAGACGTCCTTTCAATTCTGCAAGGAAAACCTGACGGGCAGAGTCGGTATATTCATTATTGATTCGGTAGGGTAGGACGAAATGAAGAAAAATATCCGAAGGAATTTTTTTGCCCCACTTAAAGAACGATTTAGCCTCAAGCGATGATTTTACCTGCTTTAGCACATAGTTACCGT
>CAZTVB010000115.1:0-7487 GCA_964616315.1 uncultured Rikenellaceae bacterium | reverse complement strand
GTATAAGATAATAGGACATTGCATCCTTTTAAAATAACTTGGCTACAATCATTTAAGAATTGTAGCCAAGTTACTAAACTATAATACTATTTTCTAAACTTAAACTCAACCTGAACCAAACCAGTATCGCCTTGGCTTACACTAACCACCTTGAATAAACCATAAACATTATCCTGTGTTTTGAAGGCATAAATATTATCAACAACTAAATTTTTTGCCTTTTTATTTCCGGAACTCATTCCACTATTAAAATAGGTTTGAATAGATGGATCGTTCTGGTGAAGAGCATCAAATTGTTCAACTGTAATAGGTGTAACTGGTGGTGTAAAATATGTGGTTCGTTTAGGACTTGTCCAATTTGCAAAATCATACTGTCCCGTAAAAATGTTAGTAATATTAGCACCTGGAGACGATATGGTTATGTAATTATCATTAGCAAGTTCGTAAAAACAAATGAAATCAATTTTGTCCTGATTTGAGAATGCTTGTTCAAGTGTATATATTTGATCCTGCGAGATTGAATAGAACCCTCCATTTGCATTTGCTTGAGCACCTAAAGTTTTATTATAAGTTTTCTCAGTAAAATTTGCGACAATGGTTTCATCAACGTTTGTAGTAGTATAAGAAAATGACGCACTTGTACTAACCTCATTCCCACCTTTAGTCCAATTTACAAATGTATATCCAATGCTTGGAGTAGCTGTAAGGGTAACATTAGTTCCAACTTCGTAATTTCCACCACCAGTTACAATTCCAGAATTAACAAGGTTTGTAGTAACTGCTAAAGCATAAACTCTAATAAAACTAGCAGAAATTGTAACATCTTCTGCAGTTGTTGTATATGAATATGTAGCATCTGTACTGATTATATCGGAGCCTTTAGACCAATCTGAAAAAGCCCAACCACTACCTGGTGTTGCAACTAAGCTAACAGCAGTCCCTGGTGAATAATCCCCTCCCCCTGTAACTATTCCTGAGCCTGCAGGAGTAGTTATATTCAAAGAAAGCGTGTAGGTTTTTAATGCAAAAGTTGCTGTAAGGGTTACATTCTCCTCTGTAGTCGTATATGTAAAATTTGCATCGGTACTAACAACAGTATTACCATTTTTCCAGTTTACAAAATTATAATCGGCATTTGGTGTTGCTGTTAAAGCAACATCTGTACCCGCATTGAATTCACCACCACCACTTACAGTTCCTCCATTGGCTGGCTCAGCAATCACAGATAAAATATATTTTTTAGCCTCGGCATCATCCTTTTCACAGGAAACAAAAGAAAATGTAGTCACTAAGGCCAATAGCATTAATTTTGAAAAATTTGTCTTCATAGTTTATGGTTTTAGTTTGATGTTATGCAAACAATTACATATCGGAAGCAAATGTAAATAAAACCATAAACTAAAGTATAGTTTAAGCAATGTTTTTTAGCAGGTAGATGTTATTACAAAATTCTTCAATACTTTGAATTACTTAATGCAATGATTTATCTTAGCACCATAATACGATTATATGCTCACCAAGAATACCATAAAAAGATTATCCTCATTTCAATCCAAGAAATTTCGTAAAGAGTTCGGTGTTTTTATAGCTGAAGGCACAAGACTAATGGACGAACTTCTTAACTCTAACCTTGAAATAAAGGAAATATACTACACCTCGGAATGGAAATGCCTTAACTTTAATAAAAACATCTACAACGAGTTAATCTCAAATGAAGAGATGAAAAAGATAAGCGCCCTTGCCACTCCATCGCAAGTATTCGCTGTAATAGGTATCCCTGAGTATTATATAGGTGATATTGATTTTGCCAATGAACTAGTTTTAGCCCTCGATACAATACAGGACCCTGGAAATCTTGGGACAATTGTTCGCTTAGCCGATTGGTTTGGAATAAACAGCATCATCTGTAGCCACGATACGGTTGATATTTTCTCACCCAAAGTTGTGCAGTCCACAATGGGAGCCATTACTAGAGTTAAAGTAGTTTACTGCGATTTGAAAGATGAATTAACCAAAATAAAAAGCATAGTTCCAGTTTACGGAACCTTTATGGAGGGTAGTAATATTTATGAAACCGAACTAGAAACTAAAGGCGTTGTGGTTATGGGCAATGAGGGTAATGGTATTAGCGCTGATATTGAAAAAATTGTTTCGCATAAAATTCATATTCCAAGTTTTGCAAATGATAGGAAAAACGTGGAGTCGCTCAATGTAGCAATGGCAACAGCAATTATTTGCTCTGAGTTTAGAAGAAGATGATTATTATTAAAAAAGGATTGCCAAATGGCAATCCTTTTTTTACAAAGTATTATTTAAAACTAAATTTTACCGGCCTCCTTTAGTGCTTTTTCGAGCTGATTAACAAGGTCATCCATACGTTTAACAACAGCCATAAATGGTTCCTTTGTAGATAAATCAACTCCCGCATTCTTTAACAAAGCAACAGGGTAATTGCTTCCACCCGATTTAAGAAGATTCAAATATCTCTCTTGTGCTTTTGCAGCATCTTTTTTAGTTTGTGCTTGTGCTATTTGGGTGAACAAACTCTGAGATGCAGAGAATGATACCGCATAGTTATAAACATAATAGTTGTGAGTAAAGAAGTGAGTTACCCTTGGCCAAGCATACTTAAAGCTATCAGAACGCTCAAAAATATTTCCATTATACTTCACATCAATATCATAGTATGTTTTTGCAATAATCTCTGAATTTATTGGGGCGTCCTTTTCAATCAAAGTATATAGAGCATACTCAAAATCAGCAAATTGCGATTGACGATAGAATGTTCCAGCAATATTATCGATTGCTTGAACCAATAATGCAATTTTCTCATCGGGAGTTTTGGCATTTTTAATCATATGATCCAATAGCATATTCTCGTTGAATGTTGATGCAACCTCAGCAACCATCGATGCATAATCGGAATATGTATAGGGTTGATATTTGCTACTCAATAAACTATGAATAGAGTGTCCTAATTCGTGAGCAAGAGTAAACACATTATCCCGCGATTCGTTCCAATTCATCAGAACATAAGGGTGTACACCATAAATACCCCAACTATATGCACCGGTTTGCTTTCCTGGTTTTTCATAAACATCAATCCAGCCACCAGCTATAGCAGTACTTAATAAACCGTTATACTCATCTCCCATTGGCTTAAGGCAATTCTTAACAACATCAACAGCCTCTTCCCATTTATAGGACTTAACGTCGCTCGATAGTTCAAATGACTCATCGGAGTAATAATATTTATCTAAACCTAACGCCTTTTTACGTAACTCGCGGTACTTTAATAATGGTGCGGTATTGTTCGCGGCCACATCAATAAGATTGAAGTAAACATCCTTTGGAATTTTGTTAGGTTCAAGGAACGATTCCAGTGTTGAATTGTAACCCTGAAGTTGTGCGCCTGCCCAAAGATTTTGAGCAACACCCATCCATATATCGGCGTAAGTATTCTTGTTTTTTGCATAAACATCCTCACGGGCAAAGGCAGTTATTTTTCTATCGTTTTGGTTGGGATTTGTTGTAAACACTTTACTCGCAGCAGCGGGGCTAGTAACAATCTCTTCTCCTGTTGATAGAGTTACTTTATGATACTCCATATCAGCCTTAGATAGTGAACTATAGGTACGTAAAGATGCACCTAAAGCTTTGCTGAAGTAGGTTAATGTTTTCTGCGTTTGCTCATCGAGAATTTTATCTAATTGGCTATAGAAACTCTCAAAATCGTGAGCATAAACAGCAATCTCCTTATTCTCTTTCATCCAACCTTCAACCTTCTCGCGCGGAATAGTTTTTAGTTCGGGGCCAATCCAAGCAGTATTTCGGCCCAACTCCACTCCTACTGTTTGCAACTCAAGAATTTTAGTGGAATAGATAGGATTTTTTCCATCAACATCCTTACTTAACGAAGCGTAAACATAAAGTTTGCTGAAAGTCTGAGATATTTTCTCTGAGAACTTTTTATAATCCAGCATCACCTGTGCGCTCTCACCCAAGCGACCTTTAAATGAATCGTACTTTGTAATTTGTGATTTTATCCAGTCCAAATCCGCAGTCCAAGCCTCCCAGTTTGGGTAAATATCGGTTAAACGCCAGTTGTACTTATAAAAATCATCCTTTGTCTCAGTACTAGCCTTAGGCTGGGCAAATAAGCCAATACCAAATAGCATAAATGCAATAGTTAATAGTTTTTTCATATAGATAAGATTTTATTTAGGTTTTACTATACGCCTTTGATTTACATTCAATGCAATAGTTTATTGTTTAAAGTTTAACAATACAGCTAAAGAGTATTAATTTACCCTTTCTCGCCTTTCTTCAAATAATCCTCCAATATTGATAGTATCTCGGGCATATTTTTCCGTCCAAAACCAATACGGGTATGTGAGTTCCCATACTCAAAAAGTTCCGATGGCAAAATCATAATTCCTGTATCCTTTACAAGCCGCTCAGCAAAATCCATCGTACTTTCTTTTATATTCAGTTTTATAAATGCGGTTGAACCAGAAACTGGCTTTGGAAAATCGAATAGTTCAACATTACGCTGATGAAACTGCTCAAAGTGAGAAATATTGACTTTTATCTTGGCTAAATTAGGTTCCACAAAACGCTCCATATGGTTCAATGCGATTGTGCCCAACACCTCACTGGGCGCACTACTGCATATTGAAAGGTAATCCTTGAAAGATTCCACCTTCTTAAGAATTTGTATATTCTTTGATGTAAGCCAACCCAACCGAAGCCCTGCCAAACCAAATGTTTTGGCAGTTCCCCATAAACTTATGGCATTTTCATACAAGTCCGAGGCCGAAGGTAATGCCTCGCAACTATGGTTAAGAAATCGGTACATCTCATCGGAAAAAACTGCTATTCCGTGTTGCCTAGCCAACTCTATGATGTACTTAAATTCATCGACACTTGGACTAAAACCTGTAGGATTATGCGGGAAATTTACGATGATTAACTTGGTATTATCCTGTATAAGACTCTTTAAATCCGAAGGATTATAGTACCAATTACCCTGTTCAATTGTAGGTTGCCAATAGGAAATATTACAACCAATATCCTTTGCTACTTGATATAACGACTGGTACATTGGGGTCATACATATTACATGGTCGCCAGCACTTAGTAATACATTCATCAATATAAAGTTTGCTTCTCCAGGCGATGCAACCAATATTTCATCCAACCGTATGGTTTGGTAATGCTGTTTTATTGCCACACGTAAGAATTCACTACCAACCGTTTCAGTATATCCCAGTTTTAAACCTTCCCATAACTGCTTTTCAGAATCGGAGGCCAAACCTAAAACATAGTTCATACCATATCCATCGCAATCCGAACTAGACAACAAATATTTAGCGGAAAACTCGTACTTGGCAAAGTAGCGCTCAACGGCAAAATCTTTTATTCTCATTATTTTATGAATTAGAATCCAATGTCGTTTAGTTAAGGTATTCTTACTGTTTAGTTTGAGATTGGCTCCGCCGAATTTCATTTCCTGCCTTCGCAGGAATGACTGCTGAGAGGTTTAATCCATTCCCTGTCATTCCGCACTTGATGCGGAACCGAACTTGTGATTTAGCCGCAGGCAATCTCCTTAACCAAACAACATTGAATTAGAATTTTTGTGATTATTGCAAAAATAGACTTTCTCTGCAATAATCATCACAGTAACTAAGCCTTAATTAATAAACACTACTTGCTCTCTTGTTAATTATCACTTTCCACTTCCTTTTCAAATAATTACCTTTGCAAAAACACTTTTGAAATGGACGAGGGGAAAAAACGTGTTGCTTTCTACACGCTTGGCTGTAAATTAAATTTTTCGGAAACATCTACAATTGCACGGCAATTTTCCGATATGGGTTTTGAGCGCGTTTCGCCCGATGGCGAGGCTGATATTTACGTTATTAATACCTGCTCAGTTACTGACCATGCCGATAAGAAGTGCCGACAGGCAATCCGTAAGTTTATCACAAAATCGCCCAATGCATTGGTTGCAGTGGCTGGTTGTTATGCACAACTTAAACCCGATGAGATTGCAGATATTGAGGGTGTTGATATTGTTGTTGGTGCATCGGAAAAATACCATATTCCCCAACTAATTGAATCGTCGGGAAAGGGGAAAGTGAAAATTTACAGCTGCGATGTGGATGCTGTAAACGATTTTTTTCCAGCATACTCATCGGGCGATAGAACTCGTTCATTCCTTAAAGTACAGGATGGATGTGATTACCATTGCAGCTACTGCACAATTCCGTTGGCTCGCGGTAAAAGCCGCAATATGCCAATTGCTCAGATAATTGAGCAGGCCAAGGCAATTGCATCGCAAAACATTAAGGAGGTTATTCTAACAGGCGTAAATACTGGCGATTTTGGCAAATCTACAGGCGAAAGTTTTTTTGATTTACTTAAGCAGTTGGAGCAAATTGATGGAATAGAGCGTTACCGAATCTCATCAATTGAGCCTAACCTAATAACCAAGGAGATTGCAGAATTTGTGGCAAATTCCAAGAAGTTTTTACCTCACTTTCATATTCCTTTGCAGTCGGGCTCGAACCGAATACTTGGATTAATGCGTAGGCGTTATCGTAGGGAACTTTTTGCTGAAAAAATTCAGATGATACGTGGCTTAATGCCCCATACTTTCTTTGGAGTTGATGTTATTGTTGGATTCCCTGGCGAAACAGAGGAAGATTTTACCGATGCTTACAACTTTCTAAAAGAACTAAAACCATCGTTCCTGCACGTATTCCCATACTCTGAAAGACCCAATACTCCAGCGGCAGAAATGAAAGGGAAAGTTAATCCATCGGAAATGAAGCGCCGTAGCGCTTTACTTGGAGAATTATCGAATAATCTTCACGCAGAATTCTTCAAGCATCATTTAGGAACTCGCCAATCTGTCCTTTTTGAATCGACCCGTAAAGCAGGTCTAATGTTTGGATTTACTGGTAACTATATTAAAGTTGCCATACCTTACGATAAGGATTTGGTAGGGAAAATTGTTGACGTTGAATTGATGGAGTTCAACCATGAAGGGTTTGTGACAGGCAAAACATGTTAGCCTCAGGTTTAAAATAGATTGAATGAATGAGATTATAAGGTCTTTGAACCAAATGTTGCAGTTGTGTTAAACTCATTTATATCAATACTATATAAATTTGATGTGGGCTCTTTGTAAGAAGTATCCTCTACAAATCCTCCTAAAAGATACAACTTATCGTTTCTATAGAACAACTCGCTCGATTTTAGCGGTAAATCAATGGAGTATAATTTTAACTGCTTACTATTAATATCATAGGTTTGAATTCGTCCATCCTCAAAGATGTAGATTGTATTGCCATTAAAGGCAATGGCTGGACGTTCTACTTCATAAAATAGTTGCCCTAACACCTTCCACTCTCCAGTGGTAATGTTATAGGTTGCGATTTTATCTAATGGTTTTGTATTGAAGCCACCAAATAGAAATA
>CAZTVB010000114.1:0-7540 GCA_964616315.1 uncultured Rikenellaceae bacterium | reverse complement strand
GTATTACTCATATTGGGAAAATTATTAGAAAACCTTCTATTGTTTTGAATGAAGATGATTTTTCCGTGAATAAATTGTTCTGTAAACTTGCATATCCTTTTGCAAGTTGCATTTTATCGCCTGATGTTTGTGATGTTTCCAAATATCAATACAAAAAAGTTAGTTATAATGGTTACCAAAAATTGGCATACCTACATCCTAATGTTTTTAATCCCGACTTAAGCATAGTTAAACAGTATATTTCTACAGATAAGTATTTTATAATTCGTTTAGTAAGTTTTTCTGCAGGCCATGATATTGAAAAAAAACATGGGGGAATAGAAAAACATAATCTTATTGCCTTGGTAGAACTTCTTGAAAAACATGGGAAAGTTTACATTACGAGCGAATCTAAAATACCAAAGGAGTTAGAGGAATATAAACTAACAATAGATGTTAAACATATTCATCATATATTGGCACATGCAACCTTGTTTATTGCGGATAGCCAAAGTATGATAGTTGAAGCAGCCATGCTTGGAATACCGTCCATAAGATTTAATAGTTTTGTGGGAAGTATATCGGTTTTAGAGGAGCTTCAGGGTAAATATGGGTTAACTGTTGGCATACACAACAGCAATGTGTCAGGATTATTCAGTAATACAGAGGCAATGCTAGAGGAACCGGAGTTAGCATCAAAATATAAAATTAAAAGAGATATGATGCTTAAGGACAAAATAGATGTGAGTTCATTTTTAGTTTGGTTCTTTGAGAACTATCCTAATAGCAGAAAAAAAATTATTGAAGATCCACAATATCAAAACACTTTTAAATAGCATATGGAAATAAGAGAATTTCAGCAGCATAACGGGCAAACTTGTACAAGGTGTATTATGGACGATTCTGTGAAAGGCATTGCTTTTGACGAAAAAGGTATTTGTACATTTTGCAATATACATGATGAACTAGAGCAAAAGTATGAACTGAATGAACAAAATTCAGAGAAACTGAATCAAATAGTAAAGAAGATAAAAAGAAAAGGTAAAGGGAAAAAGTATGATTGCATAGTAGGGGTAAGCGGAGGAAGAGATAGCACTTATACTCTTTATCAAACAATTAGGTTGGGTCTAAGGCCGTTGGCCGTGCATTTTGATAATGGATGGAATTCGGATTTGGCCGTTCAAAATATTAAAAATGTATGTAAAAAATTAAACGTTGATCTTTATACTCACGTAGCTGATTGGGAGGAGTTCAAGGATTTACAACGATCATTTCTTTTTGCATCTGTTCCGGATGCGGAGGTTCCAACTGATTGGGTTATTTTCTCCGTGTTATTTAAAGTTGCCAACGCGGAAGGTGTAAAGTACATAATTCATGGACATTCATTTAGAACAGAGGGCACAACACCCTTAACCTGGACCTATATGGATGGGAGGTATGTCAGCAGTATTCACAAAAAATTTGGAACAAAAAAGATTAAAAGTTTTCCAATAATGAAGTTGGCCGACTATTTATACTATGTGCTATTTAAAAGGATTGAGCAATTGCGCTTACTGTATTATATTGAGTATGACGAAAAGAAAATTTTAGAGATGCTAACACAGGAAGTGGGTTGGCAGGATTATGGAGGTAAGCATCATGAGTCAAAATACACCGGTTTTTTTCAATCATACATTTTAACTCGGAAGTTCAATATTGATAAACGAAAGCTGCATTATTCCGCGCTAATTAGATCTGGTCAGTTAACAAGGCAACAGGCTCTTGAAAAGGTCAAGGAGGATCCGTATGTGGGAGGGGTAGAGACATTTAATTATTGTTTAAAAAAACTTGATTTTACAAAAGATGAGTTTGATAGTATTATGAATATGCCTCCAAAGTTATTTTTGGAATATAAGTCATATTATTCTTTGGTGCGAATTATGAAAAAACCAATAAAATGGGGGTCTAAAATTGGAATTATTCCTGATACAGTTTACCGTAAATTTTTCAGGTTTAATATTTAATTCAGTATTTAAGTAAATACTCTTTTTATTATTGACAACTACAAGGTTTTATTTCAAGAACAATATATTTTAAATGAAAATAGTAACTATTGTTGGAGCTCGCCCTCAGTTTATAAAGCTAGGACCATTTTCTAGAGAAGTAAGAAAATATCATAATGAAGTAATTATACATACCGGGCAGCATTTCGACGAAGAGATGTCTGATCTTTTTTTTCGAGATCTTGAAATACCTGAACCAAACTATAATTTAGGGATACACGGTGGAACTCACGGACAACAAACCGGTATAATGCTTTCTTCCATCGAGGAAATACTTATTAAAGAAGCACCCGATTTGGTTGTTGTATTTGGTGATACTAATTCAACTTTAGCAGGAGCGTTGGCTGCTTCAAAGCTAAATATTTCTAGTTTACATATCGAAGCAGGTTTGCGTAGTTATAACCGCTCAATGCCTGAGGAAATTAACCGTATAGTTGCCGATCACACATCAAATTTTCTTTTTGCCCCAACCGAAACGGCAATGAGAAATCTTATAAGTGAGGGTCTTGTCTCAAAGGCATTCAAAACAGGCGATATCATGGTTGATTCTTTATATTGGGGATGCACTAAGTCTTCTCATTCTAATATTCAGGGTACACTAGGTCTAGAAACAAACAAATACACATTGCTAACGCTTCATCGCCCTTATAATGTAGATGATCCTGAGAATTTGAGAACTATTATCGACAAATTTGGACAAATAAAGACTACTGTTGTATTTCCAGTTCACCCTCGTACCAAGGAGATTATAAACAAGAATAAAATAGCAATACCCAAAAATTTCATAATTATTAAACCAGTAGGTTATTTAGATTTTATCAGTTTGCAAAGCAACTCAACCAGAATAGTAACCGACTCTGGGGGTATACAAAAAGAGGCTTTTCTACTCAGAAAACCATGTGTTACTTTAAGAACCGAAACGGAATGGGTGGAAACTGTTGAGGAGGGCTGGAATATTTTAATCGATATTAATAATCCAAATGTTATTGATACTGTAGAGTCATTTAATCCAGGAAAAGAGACTAGACCTATTTTTGGAGAAGATGTTGCTCAAAAGATGGTGTCAATCATCAACACACTATTTAATCGCTAAGGCGCAAAGGTGCTATTTAATCTGTTTTTATTTTTGTCATCCTAAGCGGCAGCGAGGGATTTATCAAACAGATTAATGTTTTTCTTTATATCTGTGAGAAAATTCAGTTACACAGAGTAACGCCGAGGGAGCGCGGTGTAGCACAGAGTAAGAAAACACGGTGAAACATTTTGTAACTGCATATTTATCTGTGTTATAAGTGTTTCAATAATTGCTTTGTTTAAAAATACAATTATGCGAAAGACAATATTAATTCTACTATTTGCCATTACAACATTTATTGCAAAAACCCAGGAAATACCAATACATTTTAATAACGCTGGTATATATGAGTTTTTGGATGAGTTATCGAACCAGGGTTTTATTACTATGAATAGTGGCGTAAAACCATATTCTGGTAAGTTTATTTATACGAGTTTATTTGAGGCACAAAAAAAGCAGGACGAACTTTCGCAACGTCAGAAAAAGGATTTGGCTTTTTACCTTAAGCAGTACTCCTTTTTTGCAGATAGCTTATACAATCCGTATACCGGGAGTAAAAAAGGGAACTTAGTTAATCGAGAACCAAGCCTTAATATTGGTTTGTTGCCCTATGGACTACACTATAAGGATTCAGCTTTTGCATTTTCAATCCGTCCAATTTGGGGAATACGAGAGTACGTTGGCGGAGCCGAAAACATTATGCATACTTGGGGTGGAGCCGAGGCTTGGGGTTTTATTGGAGGATTCTCAATTTATGGTAGCCTTCGCGATAATTATCAAACAGAAATACTGGCAAGCCCATCATACTTTAATCAAAGTGAGGGGGGCAACTATAAAATTGGGGTACAGGGTCGCAAGGGTGGCGACTATTCCGAAATGCGCGGTGGCATTACTTATGGATGGAAATGGGGGTCTGTAGGGCTGGTAAAGGATCATATACAGTGGGGAACCAACTATCATGGCGCTACAATATTTTCGGGTCGCACACCATCATACGCTATGATAAAATTACAGCTTAAGCCAGTAAAGTGGTTTGAGTTGAACTACATTCATGGATGGCTTGTTTCTGAAGTGATAGATAGTAGTCGCTCATATACAACTTCCAATGGCGACTTCCGCACAGTTTACCGTGATAAGTATATTGCCGCTAATCTTTTAACTTTTTACCCTTTACGCGGTATTTCTTTTTCTGTCGGAAATTCTATAATTTATTCGGATACTAAGGTGCAGCCAGCATACCTTATTCCAATAATGTTCTTTAAATCTATAGATCACACTTTGAATCACAATATTGAAAATCAAAATTCCCAAATGTTCATAGATTTAAGTGTTAAGCGAATTAGGAATTTCCATGTATATGGAACTGTTTTTATTGATGAGTTTTCAATAACTCGTTTAACAGATTCTAAACGGCAGAATTTTGTTTCATACAAAGGAGGGGCTCGATTATCGAATTGGCCTGTTAAAAATGTTAATTTAACATTGGAATATACAAGGGTCAACCCAATGGTTTATAAGCATTATGTAGAAGCAACTACGTTTGAGACTAATAAGTTTAACCTTGGTTATTACCTTCGCGACAACTCAGAGGAGATATACTTTGCCTTGGATTTCAAACCTTTGAGGGGTTTACTTTTTAGAGGCGAATATTTTGTTGCTAAGCACGGCAATGAGTATGCCTATACCGACGGTTTAGTTGCAGATTTATTTCCATTTATGGAGAGCGTAATATGGAAAAACACCAGTGTAAGTCTTACGGCTCGTTGGGAGTTTATTCACGATTCTTGGCTATATCTTTCCGCAACGCAAAGCAATATTAAAGGGTATGATGTGGATGGTAAAACGGCTCAGGAGTACATGGATTTGTATACTCCCAAATCGTTTCAAGGCAAAAATACTATTATTTCCGCTGGTTTGAATTTTGGATTTTAATGTGGATAGAACACAGATAGTGCGGATTTTAAAGGAATTTTCACAGATTATTAACGATAATTTGCTTAATCAGCGTCATCAGTGTTCAATTTATTCCTCCCAAACAACCCGTTTCACATAGTCTGTATAGCTTAGTATAATCCGCACCACCTTATCGGAAACATTGGGCATAGAGTAGTCGGCAACAGGTCTGAAGTTTCTTTCTTTCTCAACATTCTGGTATTGCAATTGAGTAAGTCCCTGTAAAATCCTTTCAGGATTTAGCCCTACCATCATAACAGAGGCCTCTTCCATTGCTTCGGGTCGTTCGTGTGCCTCACGAATGTTCAATGCCCTAAAATTAAGTATCGACGATTCTTCCGATATAGTTCCACTGTCCGATAGCACAGCGTAAGCATTCATTTGGAGTGCGTTGTAATCGTTAAAGCCTAAAGGTTTTAAAAAAGCAACCTCATTTCGAACCTCCACGTTTTTTGCCTCAATCATTTTTCTTGTCCTTGGGTGTGTACTTACAATTATAGGATACCCAAATTGTTCGGCAATGATATTCAGCGATTGAATTAAACCTGAGAAATTCTTTTCGCTGTTGATGTTTTCCTCTCTGTGAGCCGATACTACAAAGAACTTACCCTTCTCGAGGTTTAACCGTTTAAGCACATCCGACGATTTTATTTTGGGCAAATAGTGGTGTAGTACCTCAAACATCGGAGAACCAGTTTTTATTACTCTATCGGCGGGCAACCCTTCTCGGAGAAGGTACTCGCGGGCAATATCGCTGTAGGTTAGGTTAATATCAGAGATATGGTCAACAATTTTTCGGTTGGTCTCCTCTGGCACGCGTTGATCGAAACACCTGTTTCCTGCCTCCATGTGGAAGATAGGAATATGTCTTTTCTTTGCAGGTATTGCGCATAGACAACTGTTGGTATCGCCTAGTACAAGAAATGCATCAGGCTTGATTTGTTCTAGTATTGGGTCAATTTTTATTAGAATTTGTCCAATTGTTTCAGTAGCAGTTGCTCCGGCAGCATCAAGAAAAAAATCGGGTTTACGAACACCCAAGTCCTCATAGAAAATTTGGTTGAGTTCGTAGTCGTAGTTTTGACCAGTGTGAACTGAGATGTGCTGAATTGCTTCGGACTCATCAAGTTTGGATAATACTCTGGAGAGCCTAATAATCTCGGGACGAGTCCCAACAACGGAAAGTACTTTTAGTTTTTTCATGCTTACAATGTTCTTAGAACGCAGAGAACACAGATCTACAAGATTCTCTCAGATTAAATCAGCATTTATCTGGGCTATCTGTGTCATCAGTGTTCCATTATTTTTTAAACAGTTTCAAAAAAAGTATCTGGATCGTTAGCATTAAAATGCTCACTTATCCAAAAGATGGTGTAAAGATCCTCGCTTCCAACATTTTTAATATTATGGGTAAACCAAATGGGCATATCCACAAACGAAGGGTTGCCTCCATCTAGTTCAAAGGTAATTTTTTTATCGGTTCCAACCCTTCTAATTTCAATAATTGCCTTGCCTTTAATAACGGCAAACCTTTCCGATTTTCTGGTATGGAAATGGTTTCCTCGGGTAATTCCAGGTTTAGTAGTTGAGAAGGATACCTGTCCTCCACTGTTTAGTTTAACGGTTTCAACAAAACTACCCCTATCATCGGTTTTAAGTTCAAGGTTGAACGGGAAAAACTGACTGTGGTTGATATAGCAAACAAAAGTATTGAACAAGTTGCGTTCAAAACTATCGGTTAGGTTTGGAAATACACCCTTCTCAAAATAGCTTGCTTTAAACTCGTTCAGTTTGTTGAGGATCGACGAAACCTTAATGGTTGTAGTATGTGGAATATTTATTGTTTCACCGTGTAACTCCGAGTTCTTACTCTGTGTAACACTGTGAAATACAATTTTTTCAATAAAATGGTTTACCAATTCCGAAACATAGATCAGGTTAAGTTCACCGTCCACCTCAATTATAGGCTCTTCACCATGCGTTAGTTGATGGCAGAATGTAGCCACAACAGAGTTGTAGTAGGGCTTGCCAAAAGGACCAAAAACATTAGGGATTATAAAACCCGAGAATTTAGCGTTATTTTTTGATGCCCATTGTTCGAAAAGTATACGACCCTCTTTTTTTGATTTTCCGTATAGGTTATCGCGCTCCTCTTGGGTTGATGATGAGAAGATTATATGTGGTGTGGACTTGGTTGTTTCGCAGGTTTCGATTAATTTTTGAACTAATCCGATATTGGTGCTGTAAATTACTTCAGGGCTGTTATGACGGTTCATCGCTGCCAGATGCACGATTACATCACAACTGCGAACAAATTTTGATAATTTAAGCTTGTTATCAAAAAATGTATCCTCAAAAGGGATTCTCTCGAATTTATCGGGATACAATCCCAAGGTGTTAAAGAGATGTGTTCCAATAAATCCGGACTGGCCGGTAATTCCTACTTTTATCATTTAAGTATATGTTTCACAGAGTTACACAGAGTATGCAC
>CAZTVB010000113.1:0-7584 GCA_964616315.1 uncultured Rikenellaceae bacterium | reverse complement strand
GTATAGTAATAGCCACGGGCTTCAGCCCGTGGCTATTAAAAAAACAAAACTTAAACAGTTACTAAAATTTCTTGGCTGTAATAATTACACTTTCGGTATGCACGTATCCTGTGCCATGCATTATGCTGCCAGAAATTATTGGATTAATCGACACAACAGCAAAGCCCTCCTTGTGAAGTTTGTTGCACTGTATTTCAATCTCTTTCGAAAGGTCGTCGGAATCGACAACGCTCGAAACCTCGTTAGTTTCGTTGTTCGTCCAAAAAGTAGAGCGGGTATGAATAGTAATTGTTTTATACATAGTGACTGGGCTTTAAGGTTTCAGTGTTTTACGCTAAGATAAAATGTAAAGTTACCGAAAAATGGTTATTATTTTTTGCATGTAGTATTCGCAAAGATTTACTGATTTAAAGTAATTGCAAACATTTTGAATGGCTACCTTTTTTTTACAGATCAACGTTTGTATTTAATATTTTTTGTAACTTTGAAGTTCATATCTTTATTTTTTTGTTAAACTAAAAATTAAATTAGCCTATGAAACTTAAAAATTTACTAACTGCCGCATTAGTTGTTGCCTCAATGGTAAGCGTTAATGCACAAACTTTATTTTTCTCTCAGTATACTGAAGGTGCAGCAGGTTATGAGAAAGCATTTGAGATTTACAATCCAACTGGCGCTGCTGTTGATTTGTCCACAGTTGTTGTCAAAGCATCGAATAATGGAGCAGGTTTTGGTAAAACTTTTATAAGCAGTGTTGCTACAGACGATAACCGCTATGTTCTTTCTTTGACAGGCACTCTAGCTGCTGGTGACGTTTATGTGGTTGCAAATGCTCAAGCTGTGATTCCTGAAATTGTTAATGCTGCAGATCTTTTATTGACGTTCTCATCAACCGTAAATGAAGTAGGCGGGTATAATGTTGCTGCATTCAACGGTAACGATGCACTCGGTTTATATGTAAACGGTACTTTAGTTGATGTAATTGGTGGAGAATTTGAAACAGTTGATTTTACCGTTGCTGGTATAGCTGCTGGGTCGAAAGATCATACCTTAATTAGGAAGGCTACTGTAACTTCAGGAGCTGCCGACTGGGCTGTTGGAACTACCCAGTGGGATGTTTATGACGATAGTGAACAATTAGCTCAGTTTGGTGCGCACGTTGTTACTGGAATTGCTAACAGCAATTTTGCAAACTTTAGCGCATACCCAAATCCTTTCAGCAACCAAATAACAATTAGCAATCCTGCTATTGTTAGCCGAGTTGTTGTTTCTAACTTAATAGGACAAAGCGTGCTCGACATTAACACCAACGGTAATGCTACAATTGAAACTTCGAACCTGTCTGCAGGTGTTTATATGGTAAGTTTTGTTGCTGAAAATGGCACTCGTTTGGTTAAGAAAATGGTTAAAAGATAATTAGTTATACTTTTTTTAAAAGCCCTGTTCCGAAACTATCGGGACAGGGCTTTTTATTTTTAGACACGCATTTTAAATAGTCTCAATTTGGAAGGAATAGGCTTCTAATTTTGCATTTACGGTAACGAGGCAAAAAATAGAACGTTATTGTTGCAGGGCTATGCCGTTCTTTTTAAATGTATGCTGCTCCAAACGAGCCATTCCTTTACCGCAGGCACAGCCCCGCTTTTGTGTGACAGGCTCTGCTAAAAATAGAACGGCTCAAACTTTAATGCCTGAGCCGAACGGCGGTTCAATATATTAACCTCTGGCGAACTCAGTTTAGAATATTTGTCTAAATGGTTGTTAGGCAAAAGAATATATAGCAAATATACCTTTAGAACTATTCTGTTCTTTCAGTTCCAAAGACTAAAAAAGCGAGCCAGAAATTCTTATCCAGCTCGCATTTTGTTTAAAACTATGATATTAAACTGCTTACCACATACCGCCAGTCGATTTTATTACCTTGGCGTTTATTACCTCGCCGCTGTTTGTATAAACTCTCACAAAATATATCCCATCAACCTCGTTTGAAATATTAAGTTCAGTTATGCTCGAATTAACAGCTGCCCTTAAATCGATAAGGATTCCTATGCTACTATAAACCTCAACTTTGTTTATTTGGGAGTTACTATCGACAAGTTCTAGTATAAATAAGCCTTCATTGGGGTTTGGATATAGATTGAATTTTAGCGAGTTATAAATACTAACATCAGTTACATCCTTTTTAGTTTCAGGAATATCTTTTGTTAAAAAACAATTATCATCATAAAGGAAAGGCTCATTATAGTTTGGCTGTATTTTAAACTTTATCAAACTACCAGTACTAGCTTTAAATCCATTGTAAATTGTTATTTGTTTTGTGGCCACAAAATTCTCGTTTTCACCCGAAGTGTATGTTAAATTGTGGAATTTGCTAATTTCAATAAACCTAGGAGGGAATGGATATACTGCACCTTTATAATCAAAATAAATCGTATTATCAAACACCCCCTTACCACCAGTAAAACCCATATCGCATATACTTCCGTCTTTGTCAAATTTTGATTGTGGTTGCCTTGGATCATCTCCAGTATCAATACATGGGGAGCCCGGTAATAGTCCAAAATTTTCATCTAGCATAGGATCTTCTTGTAAATTTTCTCCGTAATAAGTTACACTCATCGAACCTTTAATTGTATTGTTTATATTGGAATAAGCAATATAAAGTGATGTGCCATGATTAAGATGTGCAGTAATTATTTCGTTTATTATACATCGATAAAGTTTTAAATTACATTCCCCATTAAAAAGTATTCCTCCGTGATAGTAATCGGGTTGTACGATGGATATATTATTTGTAACTGTAACATTGTCAAGTATTACATTATTGTGAAGAGCCAAACCACCTCCTGAGCCATCACCTCCAAATGGATCGGGATTGGAAGTGTATGCCTCGTTGCCTGCAATTAAACAATTTTGAAATAACACATTTTTTGATGAACTAAAGCCACTACTCACAGTTGCTCCACCACCCATTACTGCATTATTGTCGAGTATTTTAACATTAATTATTTTTGGAAATTCTCCCGCAATATATAGGCCACCACCACTAAAAGCACTATTATTTTTTATTACAAGATCGTATAATTCGGCATTTGAATTGGACGTCAATATTCCTCCTCCGTTACCATTTGCAAATGCAGTATTAATACCTCCTTCGATAGTAAAGCCCTGAAGAATAGAACTGTTGCTTGTAAATTTAACCACAGGCTTATTAATGCTTGCAGATGAGATTATTGTATTCTCGGGGCAACCAGTGCTTTTTACCGAAATTTTCTTAGTGCCTGAGAAAACTATGTTTTCATTGTAAATACCTTCATCTACCTCTACATATTCGCCATCGAGTGCGGCATCAATTGCTGCTTGAATTGTACTATACTCCTGCGGTACTCTTCTAATGGCATCGTTTGTTTGGATAATTATAACCTCAAAAGGGCTATTTAGCGCATCAGGCGACTCTAATGTAATTTTTCCAATCCGAGTATTAGAAGTGTTATTTTCAGAAATATTACAAATAATTTCACTGCCAGTATATCCGTTTGCACCGCTACTAATTGTTAACCAAGGAGAATCGGAGTGTGCGCTATAGGAAATATTACCTGGCTGTGAGGTTACAGGGATTGAAATATCATACGAACGCTTTCCTCGTTGAATTGTGTTTGGCGTAATGTCGAAATTTGATGATATGCTCATAACCATACATGAGGCAGACTGAACACAACCCGATACATTATCGGTTACTGTTAGGGTTAGATATAAACCTGTTTGCTGATTTGCCAGTATATCCTTTGTTGTTTCACCATTCGACCAGCTATAGCTAAAACTACCCGAGCCATTTAGAATTACTGGCGAAATTGTTGTTGCTTCAGTTCCATTTACATAGTAGGTTGGCTCCATGTTTATTTCAATAGCATTATAAGCCGAAACCGAAACCTGATCGGAAACTGAACAGCCGTACTCATCGGTGGCCGTTAGCATATAGGTTGTTGTCCCAGTGTTGTTTGCTCCAACCATTGGGTTTAGTTCGGTAACTGAACTAAGGTTATTATAAGGCTCCCAATTATATACATAAGAGCCACTGCCGCCACTAACTGAGGCGTTAAATTGATCTATATCATTTAATTGACAAAGGTTTATTGAATTCCCTGCATTTACAATAATCGAAGAAGGTTGAACTTTAAATTCGATAATGTGATACATATTTGGCCTCGAGTCTCTTATCTCCACTTTACAATTAACAGTATTGCTCTCAACAAAAACGGGCATTGACGTGGCAGTACCCATGTACTGGTTATTCTTGTACCAATCAAATTTATAAGGAGGTTTTCCACCTGTAAGGATTGGGGTTACTAAGACCTCTGATCCTTGACATGCATTATATATTGGTTTAATATTGCTTACTGTTAATGGAGGGTAAATTGTTATAGTTCTTTCAGCTGAGTGTACTATGCCGTTTGCACCAGTAACATCAACGCTAATTTGACTTGTTTCAGGTGTTGGATAGTAATTAAACCCTGTACAAGGTTGTTGAGGATTTGATGTTCCAATAACACTAACTTGCCATTGGAACCTGTAAAAAAAAGGCTCAGGATTATTTAGAAAACATGGTGATCCTGCGCCAATTACACCTTGTGATTCGCTGAATGGAGTGAAGTTACTTCCAACAGAAGCCTGTACGTATGGTTTTTTCTCTCCCATTAAAAATTCGTAAAAATTTATTAAAACAAATGGATCGTTATTTGGAATATCAATAACTATTTGCTTATTACTTACAAACGTCCATGTGTTATTAAACCAAACCCTTAAAGTCACTTCATATTCACCACTATGTGCGTATGAATGTTCTAATGTGGAGGAACTCAATGACCCAATTTCAAAAGTTTGTGAATTACTTCCATCGCCGTACCATAATATAGCAGCTAATGATTCATTAGCAGTAAATGTGAAAGATACCTTTGATGGATCAGTAGAACTAATTGTATACGAAAAATTGGCACCTAATGAACTAAGATAACTTACATGATAAGTATGTGAAATCGTTCGAGTACTAATTTCGTCAGTTACTCGCAATGTTACAGTATAAGAACCTTCCTCGGTAAATGTATGAACGGGATGAGGTTTTCTCCTATTAATATCCCATAATGGAGTATCATCCCCAAAATCCCAGAAATATTCGGTCCACCCCGAGGCGTTTTCAACAGTACTAATAAACCATACTGATTCATTTAACTCAATAAGATAATTGTCAAATATTCCATTTGAAAAATCGACTGTTAAAGGAGGATTCTCAGAAATAACAATTGTTTTGTAAACGGTTTTAGTAACAGTGCCACTAGATACAACTAATTGTAAAGTTTTAGTACCAGCCTGAGTGTAGCTAATTGTTTCTGATTTATTGGTCGAATAGCTCGGCGAGCACCCATTGCCAAAGGTCCAACTATAAGCATAGTAGCCTGTTGCCCCATTTGCCGATGCGGTTACTCTAATTTCCTCACCTATGGTTGCATACTCTTTGTCGACCGAGATACTTGCATTAAGCAGCGCGCCTACATTTACAAAGTCACTTTTTAGCACGTACCCTGCATTTACTCCATTTTTGCTAAGGGTTAGTTCCACCGAAATTATTGCGGGGTTACTAAAACTTGTTGTAACTGTTTTTGTGCCATTTATTTCCTTTACAAGAAGGGTTCCCGATTTAAATTTCCAATTGTACGAGTACTCATCGGGGTTAACATCACCATCGAGAATTACTGCGGTAAATGTTACATTTTCGTTTGCCTGAACCTGCGTGCTGCTGGCATTAATAGAAACTGGAATATTATCGGGTCCAACGCTGGCACCACCAATTTTAAAACAGTGCAGGTTGTCGTATCCTTGGTTTGTGCTTGGTAGCGGATTCCAAGTAGTAGCGTTTACTCGCTGAGGTATTTCTTCATTGAGGTAAATTGTTTTTGCTGGCGAATAATTCTCGATGGGATTGCATGCTAAGTCGTTTCCTGTAAATCGAATAAAGTGAACACCGTCGTTGCTCCCATCCACATTAATAGCGCTTGCGCTAATTACAAATTCCCAAACTTTACCTTCGGTATCGGTACTTGTACCTGTATAGCTAGTTACTGCAAGTGCTTGTGCTGGCAGCGTTGGCGATATGCCAACAATATTTAAGGCGGTTAAGGATTCGCTGGCTGTTACTTTGATAGTTATACTTTTATTGCGAGCCGCCATGGCAATAATACCATCGTTAGGATTGCTTGAGGTTGCATTCCCGTTAGGAATATACTTTATTCCCGAAATTGCAGCGTTCCATTCCCACTCACCCTTATACACATCAATACCATCGGATTTAATTTCAACTTTTTGAACGTAAGGACGAAAGTTGTCGAGAATTCTTACTAATTCTTGAGGATTGTTATTCCCGCTAATATCTGAAGCTGTGACCCTGAATGTATATTGTCCATCCTTATAGAAGACATTTGCTGATGGAACACTTGAATTTGCTATTAAACTATTAAAGTTAAATTTAAAAATGTCCCTCCCTGCTCCATCTCTAGGGAAAACCCCTTCTCTTACGTCCGTTAGGATGTTGTCGATATTTCCAACCTGACGAATGTTATACTGAGGGGTATTGCTTTCTCCTGTCCCGATATTTGATAAAACCATGTGATTGTTTCCAGTATAATGCCATGCAAACAACCCAGATGTTAAATTATATCTTTCCACCTCTATAGTCACATCATCCAAATCATATTCAGTTCCATAGTTTATATCACTTTCAACAATAATATTCCCATAAATTATATTTGAAGGAAATTCAATGGCTTCATTTGATGCATTATACTTAAGTCTTATTGTAGTATTTGGAGAAGCAACATCAGTCCTAGGTAAATACTCTAATGGATTCACAAAAATATTATTGCCTCTGTCGAGGTGAAGATGGTTATTTCTGGCGCGAAAAATCACTACATCTTGTGTAACAAAATTTGAAATTGGATAATTTGTTAAGTTTTCTTGATAAAAACTTCCAGGGTAGTCGGAGGCGGCATAAACAACTATAGGAGGTGTGTTTGCAGAATTTCTAAAGATTAAAACAGGATAGCCGTTTGGTGCATTTCTTATTTCCCAAGTACCATTTTGATTTGTACCAAAAAAACAATGCATATATCTCCAATTTCCGACATCAACACGAGCTAAATATGCAGACGCATTTGGTAAATAACCAATTATTCCAGCCTCTACTGGATAAGCAGGACCTTGTGCTGCTAAGCCATAATCTAAACCAAAATGGAATCTAGTCCCGTCTACATCTAGAAATCTTGGTCCAAAGTCACTAGTTATTCCTGTTAGTGCATTATTTGTCCTATTGATTGGGTTTTGCAGTGCTTGAGAATATCCATTGATTTGAAAATATAATACAAATAGAAACAATAATCTAAATTTATTATTCATAATTATTCTTTTTAAGAAGATTTACCATTTAATTTGATAATCTAAAACTTTTATGTTATCAATATAAATTTGATAATAACCACTAGCAGACTTTTCAATAAAAGAATTCCCTGTTTTATTAATTAAAACAAAGTCTAATAA
>CAZTVB010000112.1:0-7587 GCA_964616315.1 uncultured Rikenellaceae bacterium | reverse complement strand
CCTGTGGAACGTTATATATCTCCAGAGGAGTTTGATGAGTATAAACAAATTGCCCTACAGAAGGGATTTACATTTGCCGAATGTGGTCCATTGGTACGCTCGTCGTACCACGCCGATAAGGCACAAGAGTTGGTAAAGGGCAAATGTTGTAACAGCTAAGCTGTACCTGCTATGCAAAAAAGAAAAAAAACATATAATGCACAACGTAAGTTTTAGTGATCTTGGACTAATTGACTATAAGGAGGCATGGGATTATCAGGAGCAACGGTTTGAAGAAGTAACACAGAGGAAACTACAGGGTGACGGAAAGTTACACTATTTGCTCTTTTGCGAGCATCCACATGTTTACACCTTAGGAAAGAGCGGTGAAAACACAAACTTGCTCATCTCCGACGAGATGCTTAAACGCATCAATGCTACGTACTATCACATAAATCGAGGAGGCGATATTACGTACCACGGTCCTGGCCAAATTGTGGTCTATCCAATTCTTAACCTCGAGGCTTTAGGCCTAACTCTTAAATCCTACATCCATAACATGGAGCAGGTTATTATTGACTGCCTGGCCGATTATGGAATAAAATCCGACAGGCTCGAAGGCGCCACTGGCGTTTGGCTTGATGTTGGGGTTAAAGGTAAAGAGCGTAAAATTTGCGCCATTGGCGTACGTGCTAGCCGTTTTGTTACAATGCACGGCTTGGCATTCAACATCAACACAAATCTCGATTACTTCAGTTACATCAACCCTTGTGGATTTATTGATAAGGGTGTAACATCAATGCAGAAGGAGTTGGGACGCGAGGTTGATTACAACGAGGTGAAGCAAAATCTGAAGAAGCATTTTGCTGCTCGTTTCAATTTTGAATATAACCTGTAGTCATTCAAATGGCTCATAGAATAAAAGATGGAGATTTGAATGATGGAAAAAAGATGGGTATATAAGGAACAGGGCGATCCAGAATTGGTCAACCGCTTAGCAACGGAGCTAAGCATTGAACCAGTTTTGGCAATGCTATTGGTACAGCGTGGAGTAAAAACGTACGATGAGGCAAAGAAGTTTTTCCGCCCCTCGTTGGACGATTTGTACGATCCCTTCCTGATGAAGGATATGCATAACGCTGTGGACCGTATTGAACAGGCAATTCGCAAGGGCGAGAGAATACTATTTTATGGCGATTACGATGTGGATGGAACAACAGCCGTTGCGCTGATGTACTCCTTCTTCCGTAGCCGTTACTCAAAAATTGGCTATTACATCCCTGATAGGTATAACGAGGGTTACGGTATTTCTCTAAAAGGAATTGATTTTGCTTTCGACAATGGCTACTCGTTAATTGTAGCACTCGATTGCGGAATTAAGGCCATTGAGAAGATTCGTTATGCCACTCAGCGAAAAATTGATTTTATTATTTGCGACCACCATTTACCCGGTGACCAAATTCCCGAGGCTGTGGCAGTGCTTGACCCCAAACGGGTCGATTGCCCTTACCCTTTCAAGGAACTATCGGGTTGTGGTGTAGGTTTTAAGTTGCTTCAGGGATACTGTCGCAAAGCGGGAGTTGACCCTTCGGAATTATACAGCCATATCGATTTGGTTGCTGTAAGTATTGCATCGGATATTGTTCCAATTATCGATGAGAATAGAGTTTTAGCACACTTCGGATTGGAGAAGTTGAACTCTAATCCATCCAAAGGTCTTAAATCAATCATCAAAATAGCGAATATTGAGAAACAGCAGTTGGCCATTGATGATATTGTTTTCCGCATTGGACCAAGGATTAATGCTGCGGGCAGAATGGAGTCAGGTAAAACCGCGGTTGACCTACTCTGTGCCGACGACGATACCATTGCCAACGAGGTGGGCTCGCTTATAGACTCCTGCAATAACGACCGGAAAAGTGTTGACCGCAACATCACCCACGAGGCACTAAGGATGATTGCCGGCGATACAAGAATGCAACATAGATACTCAACCGTAATTTTCAACCCATCGTGGCATAAGGGTGTTGTGGGAATTGTAGCGTCTAGGTTGATAGAAACTTACTATAAACCAACAGTTGTTTTAACTCAAACTGGCGATTTAGCCACTGGTTCAGCTCGTTCTGTTCCCGGATTTGACCTTTACCAAGCGGTTGAGGCCTGCTCCGACTTACTGGAGAACTTTGGTGGACACATGTACGCTGCTGGTTTAACCATGAAGGCCGACAGGGTTGATGAGTTTAAAACACGATTTGAGGAGTACGTAAGCAAAAATATTACACCCGAATTACTTACTCCACAGGTTGATATTGATGCCAAAATAAAACTCAGCGAAATTAACGATAAGTTTTACCGAATACTTAAGCAATTCCAGCCTTTTGGGCCAGGCAATATGGCTCCGGTTTTTGTCACCGATAATCTTTACGATAATGGAGAAGGACGTTTGGTTGGAAACGAGAAGGAACACCTGAAACTATCTATAATTGAGGAGAACAACCCAACGGTTTATCCAGGTATAGCGTTTCAACTAGCCGAGAATTACAAAGGAATTCACGAGCGTAAACCGTTTAACATTTGTTTTTCGTTATATGAGAATGTTTTCCGTGGAATAACTACTATCCAAATAAGGGTGAAGGATATCAAGTTTCTTGAATAGCTACTATTTAACAGAAGTAAATCTGTTTTTATCATTCCGGGCTTAGTCCCGGAATCTTTTTTTAAGTAAATTTGAAAGTAGAAAAATCTATCCCGATGAAAAGAATAGCCCTATCAGTTCTAATTGTAATTGTTGCATTTACAGCTTACGCACAAACCCTTCAACCAACTATTTCGGCTATGAAATGGGGAGCCGATTACAAGTTACATGTTAAGTTGGCAAACGATTCCGCCTACGTTATGGATGTTAAGGGTCTTTACCATACTGGTAAAAATCTTTTTATCGACACAACCGATAAGTCTACAACATACTATCCCGTTACGCTCGATAAGGAGTTTATCGATTATATCAAAAACAAGAAGATAGAGGAACAAGCTATAGATACTATAAAAACAGACACTCTAAGGGTCAGTTACAAAACGCTATGGTCGGCAACGCATGCTAATTTGGGCGGTGGGTACATCCATTTTGTGAACTGTTTGGTTTACTCGCTGGAATCGCAACAATTAAAGCTTACAGACCCAATCTTTAAACGTCCCGTTACAGAATGGAAGCCCAATCCTATGACCGAAAGCTACAAGCGTACCCGTAAATGGGAATTCTACTATCCTTCTACCCAAAAAATAGCTCAAAAAGAATATAAACTACGTTTGAAGGAAAACGATTTACGCGATTTGCAAGGAGTCCCAACACGTTTTATAGAGTTATTCCTCGAAACATCGCAATCGGAGTACGATAAGTTAATCAGCAACCGCAAAATGCAACTTGTTGCTCAAATTGATTTAGTTAGGTTGCTCCTTGGTGCAAAGTATTTAGGGGAAGACCAAATCCGGCACATAAGTAGTAAAGTCTTAGGTGCTGTGGTTAAGTACAATGTAAATACAATGCCCTCCGTTATTATTTTCGACGATTACAATGCGGCTGTGGCAATGAGTCTAAATTCAAAGGGTTACCAGATAGATTACATTGTTTACTCCGATGGCGAAACCGTTTCGGGTGTCGATCTCGAGGGTAGGACAGCCTTGATAGAAGGATTAATCAAAAACATAAATGAGGCTAACGAACGGGTTTTTCGAAAGCGCTTGCAGATTTACTACCAGAAGGTGAAGTAATTATTTTAGGGTTTCAAGATTTTTTGGCGTCTTCTTTTTATAGAAGTACTTTAAATTTCTTTTGTCCTTTGTTTACAAAAATCAGGAATCTTAATTGTTTAGGAGAGAAAATATTTTCCTATCGATTTTGAAATAATTTAGTGAAATGCCTATTTTGCCAACCTAATGGTTTATTACTTTTTACTATGAGCATTTTAGTGGCATTCTTTTTCTTTCTGGGGATAATAATAGTTGGAATTTTTCCATTCCCTCTGCTTTATGGCTTTTCTAATCTCTTAAAATTTATTGTTTACAGAATATTTGGGTATAGAAAAAAGGTTGTAATTAGCAATCTGCAAGGATCGTTCCCTGATATGTCGAGGAAAGAGATCGAAAAAATATCGGGGAAGTTCTATAAAAACCTTGCCGACGTTTTTCTGGAGAGCATTAAGGGGTTTACAATGTCGCGGAAGCAAATAATAAATCGACATAAAATTATTAACCCCGAAGTAATTGAAGAGTTCTACAAATCAGGGCAAAACGTAATTGGGGTTACTGGTCATTATAACAACTGGGAGTGGGGGAGCCTCTCGGCAAGTTTGCAAACGAACTATAATGTGGTAGCATTGTACAAAGAACTAAATAATAAGCCTATTAACCGATTTGTGCTTTGGAGCAGATCGAGGTGTGGCACAACCCTGGCATCAATAAAGGAAACAGCCGCGACTTTCGAAAAAAATAAGAATACTAAAACAGTATTTCTTATGGCAGCCGATCAGGGTATGCAAAAACATCAAACAGAATGGGCTTATTGGGTACAATTTCTGAATAGAGAAACCCCTTTTCTTCATGGGCTAGAGAAGTATGCCCGTTTGTACAATATGCCCGTTGTGTATATCGATATTCAAAGAGTAAAGCGTGGATTTTATACAAACGAACTATTTGTATTAACAAAAAACCCTCTTGAACTACAAGAGGGTGAATTAACGAAACTGTATGCTCAAAAATTAGAGTCAATAATTCGAAATCAACCCGAGAACTGGCTTTGGTCGCATCGACGATTTAAGTACTCACGCTAAATACATTCTCTCAACCTCTTGGATATAGTGTTCAATTAAAGTTTTTCGGCGAACCTTAAGTGTATTGGTTAGCATGCCGTTTTGAATGCTGAATGGCTCTGTGAGTAGGGTGAACTTCACAATTTTCTCGTAAGGAGTCAAATCCTCCTGCAACAATTCAATTCTTTTCTCGAAGAAACGAACTATTTCATCATTTCTAACCAAATCGGCATTCTCCATTGGTTTTAATCCAAGCTTATCGGCTTCTTTTCTAAGTGTTTCGAATGCCGGTACTATTAGTGCTGTAACAAACTTTCTATTATCGCCAATTACAATTATTTGCTCAATAAAAGGATCGGTACCGAGTAGAAGTTCGAGTTTTTGTGGCGATACGTATTTCCCTACCGATGTTTTAATCAAATCCTTAATTCTGTCTGTCATTACGAGGTCTCCCGTAGGAGTAATACTACCCTGATCGCCGGTATAATACCACCCATCCTTTAGGATTCTTGACGTTTCTTCAGGTTTATTGTAGTAACCTTTAAAAATAGTGCCTCCTTTTATCAGAATTTCGCCCTCGTTGCTAATTTTAACATCTATTCCTGGCATAATTGTGCCGCAGGTTTCAAAATTGTACCGTTTATTTCTAAAACAGGAAACTGTAGCAGTAGTTTCGGTAGCTCCGTAGCCATAGGTAATGAATATTCCAGCAGCATGAAAGAACCTAAGTAGCGAAGGGCTGATTGCTGCTCCCGCACAAGGCATAAACTTAATGTTACCTCCTAGAATTTTACGAAGTTTGCTAAGAACTAGTTTATCGGCAATGGCATGCTTAAATTTAACACTTCTTGGAGGTTGCTGGGATTTACATAAATATTCCGAGCGGGTTTTCCCAATTTCTATGGACCAATTGAATATTTTTTGTTTAAAGGACGGCCATTTCGATAGTTCGAGTTGAATTCCTTCGTAAGTTTTTTCAAAGAAACGAGGAACAGCACACATTACTGTAGGTTTAATTTTTGGTAGTTGTTTAATTATATCCCTTGGATTTTCGATATATGCATTTGTGGCTCCATTGTACAGGATGTAATAGGTCCATGCTCGTTCGAAAACATGGCTGAGTGGAAGAAAACAAGCAGATATATCAGATTCATCAAGATCTAAGCGTTCATTGTGGATTCTGAAACAATAAAAAAACATCGAATGGGTCATCATTACACCCTTTGGCTCTCCAGTTGTGCCTGAGGTGTATATTATTGTTGCTAAATCGTCGGTATTTGCTTCGGCTTCGTATGCTGAAAGTTCGGCAGTATAGTCTTTATTTTTACCAAGGTTACAAAATGTAGTCCAGTCAATACAACTATCATTACCTAAGGCAAGGGCGGGCTCGAAAGTTACAATAGTCTTTAACGTATCGGAGTTTTCGAGTAGCCATAGGGCTTTTTCGTATTGTTCTTTATTGCCAACAAATATTAGTCTCATTTTTGTTTCATCGGCTACGTACTTAAGTTGCTGTTTCGACGAGGTTGCATAGAAAGGAACCACAACACCCCTAATGCATAAAATTCCGAAGTCGGCAATTGTCCATTCAGGCCGATTATCGCTGAAAATTCCAATGTTATCAAACTTATTGAACCCTAACGATATTAATGCTTTTGATACATCGCGGATTTGAGATGCCGCTTCGGACCAGTGAATACTTTTGTATTCCTTTTCAGTTCCTCTTCGGTACTTAAAAACGTCGCGATTGCCATATCGTATCGAACGCTCAAAAAACATTGTTGATAGATGTTCCTTCATGAGTGTCTTCGGTTGATTTTTTAAAAAAAATGGGAAAAAATTTCGAACAGCAAAGTACACTGTTTTTTTGAGTTTAACAGACTCTTCGTCGGATAAAAACTCAGGAATGCTTGATTTTTTTATTTATCAGGATTCCAATTTGGTTTCATACTGCCAAATAGTTATTTTAGGCGAGTTGTTTTATGGTTTTTTAAATTACTCGCCTTATGTTTCGTAAAATCAGAATATCAACCAGGCTTTTACTGTTTAGCGCAACAATGCTAGTTACAATTGTTGTGGTAGGAGCAATTGTTTACCTTGGTATATCAAAAATAAAAAGGTACTACACTGACCAGATTGAGGCGCAAATGTTTTCCGACCAAAAGGATAAAATTAAGGTTGGAACCCACTCAATGGCGCTATCGCTTAGTGTTGTTCTGAATGGTGTTACCGATAAAGAACATCAAAAGAAACTTATACAGGATGTTATTGATGCAATACGATACGAGGACGATAAGTCGGGCTATTACTTTGTTTATGAGGGAACAGTTAATGTTGCACACCCGGATCATCAGTATATTGGCAAAGACTTGTCGAATCTGAAAGATGTAAATAACACCTACTTTATACAGGAGGCCTACTCCAACGCTAAAAAGGGTGGCGGGTATAATAGTTTAATATTCAATAAGCCGGGTCAAGGCGATCAGCCCAAGGTTGTTTATGCCGAGGCAATTCCCAATACCAATTACTGGATTGCTACAGGAGTGTACTTGGATAACATTGAACAAACTCAGTTAGCCATAAACTCCTCGGTAAGCGGAATGACCAATAGAATAATGTTTATTCTACTTAGTTTTGTTATTGCAATCATTTTGTTTGTTTTTTTGCCATTAAATATTGCCATTCGACGCAGTATAATAGCCCCACTCAAAACTGCAATTGATGTTTCGTACGAGGTTGGACACGGCAACCTTTCGGTCAACATTTCCGATAATTTTTCCGATGAAATTGGGAATCTGTTAAC
>CAZTVB010000111.1:0-7605 GCA_964616315.1 uncultured Rikenellaceae bacterium | reverse complement strand
GGCTTGTAGGAATGGCAATTCGTACCGGCAGGGACCGCACCATGTTGCCCAAAAATCTATATAAACCAATTTGCCATTGAAATCTTCAAGTGAGTATTCTTTTCCATTAATATCAGTGTATTTGAAAACTGGCGCTTTTGCACCAGGAGCCAAAAGCATCTTTTTATCAAATTTACCTTTAACAATATTTGCATACTCTGGCGTTTGGCACTTAGCAAGATAGTTTTGAATTACATCGTTCAATAGGTAGAAATCACCAAAACTCAAATCCTCGTCCATTAGGTTCATCTTAACGTAATCGCGCACTGTTGGGTTAGTTATAAAACTATCAACAGCAGCAAATACTATAGGTAGTCGTTCTGTGGCAGGTTTTTCTGAAATCTCTTTGTAGTTTGGCAATTTGCTTAACTTCAATTCAATGTATGTATTCAGTAGGTTAGCATAATCGTCAAACATTAAGTGTTTTGCGTTATTAACATCAAGTTCGTTTAGGAATGTGAAATCTGCGCTATCGGCATTGAACTCCTTATCGTTAAGGTATGCGAAGTAACGAGGGTAGTTATTCTTAATACTCATAACAGTGTATTTAGCCCTCATCTTTTCCATCTCAACAATTAACTTGGTTTCACCCTTAATTGAGTCGATATTAGAGTTTAAGATTCCTTGAATGGAGTCGATTTTTTGGTTGAATTTATCGGTACTTAAAGAGTATAGTTCCCTATAGTTTTTAAGTATTTCTTTTAAAGTGGCGTTACCCTTATGCAAATTGCTGTTAACCAATTGTTGGTCGCCCATGAATTTTGGGCCATTCATAGGTTCTTTGACATCCAACTCAAAATAGCTACTATCGCCAGGGTTCATGTATATAAGGGTTTGCATGCGTGAGTTCACAAATTTGTAAAGTTGAGGCTCACTTATGGTTGTTTTGAAAATAAATTCTCCATTTAAGCCAATATACAATGTGTCAGTAATTCCCTTTGACATTACTAAAATTACAGAGTCTGCTGTATTCGCAAACTTTCCTGCAACGGTTGCCTCTTTTGGCCCTTTTGTTCCGCAGGCAAACATAACTGGAAGCACCAGAAGTAGTAAGTATTTTCTCATTTTTGTAAGTGTTGGTTTCTTAGTTAATTAATTTTCCGAAGTTAGAAATATTTTGTGAATTTGATGAGTTGATTACTTTGAGGTTTAATCTTATAATGAATTTCTAAGTTGATATTTTTATAAGGGTGCAAAACTTTCCCTCCAAAACAACTAACTTTGCTCAGCACTTAAAATTTGATATTTTTTATTGAGTAGATATGCATTTAAGGGGTTTAACGGTAATAAATTTTAAATCGTTTAAGCAGTTGGAGTTGGAGTTCAATCCAAAAATCAACTGCTTTGTAGGCGATAATGGTCAGGGTAAAACAAACCTGCTCGATGCTATTTATTACCTATCGATGTGCAAAAGTGCATTTAATCCCAACGATAATCAGGTTGTTAATCACGGTGAGAGTTTCTTCGTTATTCAGGGTAAATATAGCCGAAAGGAGATTGATGAGAGTATATACTGTGGGTTTAAGCAATCTGAAGGGAAGGTTTTCCGAAGGAATGGCAAGGATTACGAACGCTTAGCCGACCATATAGGCTTTTTGCCTGTGGTTATGGTTTCCCCAGCCGATTCGGCTTTAATTGAGGAGTCGGGCGAGGAACGCCGTAAGTATATGAACAGTGTAATATCGCAGTTCGACAAAGTTTACTTGGACGAGATAATGCGTTACAACAGGGCGCTGGCTCAACGCAATAGTTTTCTTAAGAATTTCCGAGGCGGGGCTTTTAGCTACGATATAATTGAGGCTATTGATGAGCAACTTGTGCAGTACGGCAAAATAATACACGCAAAGCGTCAGGAGTTTATTGGGCAGCTAATTCCTATTTTTCAGGAATACTACTCAAGGGTATCGGGTGGTGCTGAGGTTGTTTCGTTGAGTTATCGCTCGCAGCTTAATAGTAACGATTTGCACGATTTGCTGAAGGCAAATATTGAGAAGGACAGGGCGTTACAGTACACATCGGTTGGCATTCATCGCGATGATATTGTTCTTAATATCGATGGTTACCCTATTCGGCGCGAGGGCTCGCAGGGGCAACAGAAAACTTACCTTATCGCACTTAAGTTGGCTCAGTTCGATTTTCTATCCAAAGTATCGGAGATTAAGCCTTTGTTATTGCTTGACGATATTTTTGATAAACTCGATATTAAACGGGTAGAGCAATTGGTTAGGCTTGTGGCTCTCGATGGATTTGGCCAAATATTCATTACCGATACCAATAAGAATAGGATTGATGAGATTTTGACACGCATTAACTCCGGCTATTGTCTTTTTAGAGTTGATGCTGGCGATGTTTCTCTACAGTCTGAAAAGCATTAATTTAGAATTTGGTTATTTGAAACTAAAAACACTTCCAAGTCAATGAGCGACCATAATACAAAATCTCTTGGCGATGCAATAAAAGCCTTTATTGCCACAATGAAATGGGAGGAGAAACTAAGCGAGGCTTCCATTGGTAATGATTGGGAGACTATTATGGGAAAGCAAATCGCTGCGCTCACTACAGGCATCCAACTCAAGGGTGGTGTTTTGACAATTTCGCTTAAATCGGCCGCTTTACGTTACGAGTTTCAAATGCGCAAACAGCAACTTATCGATAAGGTAAATGGCTATTACGGCTCAAACATTGTAAAGCAGGTTGTGCTTCGCTAGTAAATTTCCCGTTTCGAGAAAAAGAAACTCCACTCACGCTCTGCATTTTCGTAACTATCTGAGGCATGAATTGCATTTTGCGTTGTGTTGGTCGCGTAAAGTTTTCGTATAGTTCCCTCTGCGGCTTGAGTTGGGTCTGTTTTTCCTATTAACTCACGCAACGTTTCAACCGCATTGGCACGCTCCAGAACCATTGCCATTACTGGGCCTGAACTTATGAACGTGGTAAGTCGGTCAAAGAATTCTTTACCCTGATGAATGTCGTAGAACTGTTCAGCCTTACCTTTGGTAAGCATGGTAATTTTTATACCCCTAATTTTAAACCCTGCTTTAAGGATTTCTAGTAGAATATCGCTAACGCAATCCTTTTTAAAGGAATCAGGTTTAATCATACAGAAAGTAAAGCGTGTGTTCATAGTTCAATTTTTTTCTAAGTTAAATAATTTTATACATCAATGCAAAGGCTATCTTTGTATCATTATAAATTTTAATTTGAGTTGCTGCATTTAAATTTTGATATACAATCACTTAAAAAAGTAAAGGAATTACTGAAAAATTCCCAGAATATTGTATTAACCACGCATCACAACCCCGATGGCGATGCCATTGGCTCCGTGCTGGGTTTTTATCACTCACTTAAATCAATTGGAGTTAATACTTCTGTGGTAATTCCAAATGGTTTTCCTGAGTTTTTGGGTTGGTTACCAGGAGTGGATGTTGTTTCCAAGTACTCGCATCAAAAAGAAGTTGCTACGTTAACTTTACAGAATGCCGATATTATTTTTTGCTTGGATTTTAATGGTTTCCGACGTACCGAAACAATGGAGAAACCTTTGGCTGAGTCAAAAGCAATTAAAGTGCTTATTGACCATCATCCAGAACCTGAAAGTATGTTCGATTATTCTTTCTCATTTACCGAGGTAAGTTCCACTGCAGAGTTAGTTTTTGAGGTTTTATCGGAAATGTTTGGTTCCGATTGTGTAAATAGTGATGCAGCCGAGTGTTTATATGTAGGTATGATGACCGATACAGGCTCGTTTAGTTATGCGTGTTCCCGCGAACGCACTTTTGCTATTGCAGGTAAATTGGTTGAAAAAGGTGTTAATGTTGAAAGGGTTCAGGGGTTAGTTTACAATAACTTTTCCGCTAAACGAATGCAGTTGTTGGGCTACTGTTTAGCCGAAAAGATGAAAGTATTTCCTGAGCATAATGCTGCCTATATTTGGTTAACAAAGGACGAGTTGAAAAAATACAAGCACCAGAATGGCGATACCGAGGGTTTTGTGAACTATCCACTATCAATAAAAGGGGTTATTTTTTCGGTGCTATTCATGGAGAACGATGGTTTTATAAAAGTATCGTTACGCTCCAGAGGCTCATTCCCCGTTAATGAGTTCTCAAAGAAATACTATAATGGAGGTGGCCATACCAATGCTGCGGGAGGTAAATCGTTTACATCAATGGGTGAGGCCATAAGCAAATTCGAGGAGTTGCTGGTTGAGCATTCTTCTAAGTTGAACGCATCAAAATAATTAAGTTTGATATATGAGGGTATTGAATTGGGTAACGACTTTATTGATAGTTTTTATTATTGCTTGTAAGTCTAAGGAGGATAGAAGTAATGCTACAAAGTTTAACTTACAAACAAAGGAGGCTTTGGAGCGTGTAAATAGGGTTCTAATTAAGGAGGATAGGGAACAGATTGAGGCTTTTATTAAACGAAATAAATTGGAGGGTATTACTGAAAGTCCAACAGGATTGTTCTACCTTATTTTGGGTCATGCAGATGGAATCCCAGTAAAAAGTGGTTATTTGGTTGAATACAGCTATAAGGTTACTTTGCTCGATGGTACTTTATGTTACCAATCGAAGCCCGACTCGTTAGGTGCATTTGTAGTTGGTAGAGGTGGTGTGGAGGCTGGGCTGGAAGAAGGCGTTTTACTTATGAAGGAGGGACAAAAGGCTAAATTCATTATGCCACCACATTTAGCGCACGGTTTAATTGGCGATGCCAATAGAATACCCGCAAGGGCAATCATTGTTTATGATATAGAATTGTTGAGGGTAAACCCTTGAAAATTGAATTGTTTGGTTAACTTTACACCTGCAAAAACAAAAAATTAAATGAGGTTAACATCACGTTTAATAATTATTGCCTGGTTTTTGGTGCTTTGCAGTTGCTCCAATAAATCGAAGTTATTTCCTGGCTTTTCCGTATCGGAAACTGGAATTCATTACAAGTTGATAAGTTTAGGCGATGGTGCTGTAAAAGCAAGCCCATCAAACTATATCACTATTAATATTGCTTATAGAACAAAAACCGATTCTTTGTTTTTTCAGGGTGTTCGTCAGTTTCAACTAACTGAACCACACTATGCAGGCTCTATAGATGAGTGTTTTCTTATGTTAGCATCGGGCGATAGCGGTGCATTTTATATAAATGCCAGTCCATTTTTTACACAAACACTGGAAACCGAGTTGCCTAAATTTATCAAACCCGATGATTTTATGAGGGTTGATATTAAAATGCTGGAGATAAAAACTGCGGATGAGTTTCAGCATGAGATGGAAGCATTTATGTCGTGGATTGACGATTTTGGCGATTACGAAAAGGTTATTATTAAGCAATTTATGGATGGTCAAAAACTATCTGTAGAGCCAACAGAATCGGGGTTATACATTGTACCACAAATTCAAACTGCCAGAGATATTGTAGAAACTGGCGATACTGTAACAGTTCATTACGAAGGACGTTTCTTTAATGGTAAAATATTCGATTCAACTCGAAAGCGGAATGAGCCATTCCAATTTGTTTATGGACAAAAATGGCAGGTTATTCCAGGATTGGAGGAGGCTATTGGAAAGATGCGTGAAGGCGAGAAATCGATGTTAATTGTTCCTTCTCAACTTGCATTTGGAGAGCAGGGTAATTCAAGTGGGATAATTCCTGCATTTACTTCGGTTGTATTTGAGTTGGAGATTGTTGAGGTTAAAAAAGGTATTAAGGAATGATGAGTGATTCAAGATTTATTTTTGGTATTCTTATTGGACTACTTTCTTTATTGTCTGCTTGCGATAACTCCCTTGAAGATGATAAGCGTTATGCTGAGGAAAAGACAATAGAGAGTTTTATATCTACCAACAATTTGACCTACACCAAATCCGATGGTGTTTATCATATTGCAACTGAGCCTTCATATGGCTACGAAGTTAATAATGGTGATACGGTTAAGTTTTATTATGTAGGATACACATTAAGTGGCTTAGTTTTTGAAACCAATGTAGAATCCGTTGCAATTGAAGAAAATCTTAATACAGAGGTTCGTAGTTTTGAACCTTTAAGAGTTATTGCCGGTGAAACAGACTTAATAACTGGTCTGAAACGAGGATTATTACTTACCCGTTTAAATCAAACCTCTACTATAATTTTTACTTCCGATTTGGGTTTTAAAGGGCAAATTGTTGGTCCAATTGATGCTTGGTCGCCGTTAGCATACGATATTGTAGTTATTTACGTTAATGGTAAGGGAATACAATCGGAAAAACAGTTGTTAGAAGCAATGGATTTGTCGAGTTATAATTTACATAGCACCGGACTTTATTACAAGTATTTGGTTGATACTTCAAGTACTCGACCCGTTAGTACAAGTACCGTTTATGGTTGGTATAAAATTACTTTGCCTAGCGGAGAAGTGGTTGAAGAGGTTTTAACACCAAACACAACCATCAACTTGTCTGTAACAAATCTAGGGGCTATTAAGGAAGGCTTTATGTTACTTTCTTTGGGTGGTAGCGCAGAGTTTATTGCTCCTTCACCAATGGGATATGGCAAAAAAGGTAATGATTTTGTTTCTCCCTACCAACCTATAGCAATTTCAATGCGATTGGATAGTATTAAGTAATTTTAAGATAAAGAATCAAAATCAAAAGTTATATTTGCGCAATTATTAGTAAAAATTATGAAGAGTTTAAAGTACATTTTTTTATCACTTTTAGCAGTAGGGTTATTTTTTTCTTGCGATAGGGAATTTTCGGATTTAGAGGGCGATGAGATGGCTAAACTAAATGCCTGGGTTCAGGTTAAAAATATACCTGCCGAAGCTCTAATGCCAAGCGGCATGTATTATATAAGCACAAAAGATGGTGCTGGTTTGAGTCCCGACTCTGGCGATTTTGTTGTTTATTCTTATAAAGAAAAAAAACTAGATGGAGTTATTGTTGATTCTGATAGTTCATATATAGCGAAACTTTATGATTTATTTGATATTAATTATCACTATGTGCCAGTTTTTACAAAGTTTGATAATGCAAATAGAGTAGTTGAGGGCTATAGTCGTTACATGCTGGCAGGTCTTTATGAAGGTCTAGGTTATATGAAAGAGGGGGGTAAAGCTACTCTAATTGTACCATCCTCTTTAGCCTACGGTCGCTCGGGAAGGGCAGTAAATCAATCAATCTCAATTAAGCCTTATGAATCAATTATATATGAGGTTGAGTTGCTCAAGGTTGTTAAAAATCCAAAAGATTACGAGAAAAGTATTCTTCAGGCATATATTGAAGATAAATATCCTGGTATAGAGCCTATTAATGATAGTATTTATTACGTTCAGTTATCTCCGCCCACAGTTGATACAATTACTGTAGGAAAAGATTCTATTGTAAACGTAATGTACAAGGGTATGTATTTGGATGGTTTTGTTTTTGATACAAATATTGATACTGTAGCAACTAAGTTAGGTAGAACTTTTTCGTCAAAAACTGAATTAAAATTTACAATTGGAGGAAGTCAGGTTATTAAAGGTTTTAGTATGGCTCTTCCTTTAATGAAACCAGGAGAATGGGGTCGAGTGATTATACC
>CAZTVB010000110.1:0-7662 GCA_964616315.1 uncultured Rikenellaceae bacterium | reverse complement strand
TATTTAGATAATTTAAAGAATGAAAATCTTCTTTGTCGTCATCAATATCTATATGCGAATCTATTATTGACAATGTTACGAGTGTTTTATTTCTCCGATATCCTCGATATATGCTTTCTGTCAATTCTTGATTTCCGCCTATTATAATTAAGGTAATATTCAAGGGTATTAAGAGTTCCAGAACATTAACCAATGCTGTATATGTTTGAGCAGGCGTGCTTGTTTCCACAACATTACCGGCATCAATAATGTTTCCCTTAATATTTAAAGAGGATAGTGCGTAAAGATATTGTCGAATGGTGTTCGGTGCATTTTGCTTTTGAGGATTTGAGGAGTTTCGACTCTCATTTACACCCAAAACAATAATGTCTCCCGCTTTAATATCTAAAGATTTATCGTGAAATGAGACAATCTTGCTATGCAAAGAGGCACACCTAGTCACCCCCAAAAAGGCAGGGGAAATATTAGCAGGTTCAAGGTAAGCTTTTAGCTCTTCCATGGGTGATTGACTATTTCTTGCCCTTTTTGGCAAATCTCTTAGGCTTTGTTCCCTCTCCTTGATTTTTAATGATTTTCAAGCATTCCTCATAGGCTAGCGCATGGGCATCGGTTCCTTTGGGGATTTTGTAGTTTGCCCCGTTATAGGCAATGTAAGGTCCCCAACGTCCATTCAACACCTGAACTTTTTCCTCATGCTCAAACACCTTGATTAGCTTTTCGCGTTCTTTTTTGCGACCCTCTTCAATTAATTCTACCGCTCTGGCTAAATCAATAGTTAAAGGGTTATCGTCCTTTTTTAACGAATAGAATTTGGAGTTATGGCGAACATAAGGGCCAAAACGACCCACACCAATAACTACCTCTTTATCCTCGTAGTTACCAATTGTTCGTGGTAGTTTGAATAGCGACAAGGCCTCTTCTAAAGTTAATGTCTCTATAAGTTGCCCCTTTAACAAACTGGCAAATTGTGGCTTAATCTTGTTCGCAGTATCGTTCTCGCCAAGCTGAACAACTGGGCCAAATCGGCCAATTCTTACGCTAACGGGCTTTCCGCTTACAGGGTCAACACCTAAAACCCTCTCGCCCTTGGTGTAATCGGACTCTTTAGTAGTTTTTTCGACCAGTTTATGAAATGGCTTGTAGAATTGGTCTATCATTTTTGTCCACTCCATATTGCCCATAGCAATTTCGTCGAACTCCTTTTCCACATTAGCCGTGAAGTTGTAACTAATAATCTCCTTGAAATACTCAAGCAGAAAATCGTTTACAACCATGCCTATATCACTTGGAAACAGTTTCGATTTTTCTGCACCTGTGTTCTCAGTCTTATCTAGTTGCGATATTTTTCCATTCTTAAGAACGATTGAGGTGTACTTACGCTCAACGCCCTGCCTGTCTTCCTTTAATACATATCCACGGGCAAGTATTGTTGATATTGTTGGAGCGTAGGTAGATGGCCGACCAATACCTAACTCTTCAAGTTTCTTAACCAGGCTTGCCTCTGTATAACGTGGTGGACGTTGAGTAAAACGTTCTGTAGCGGCTATTTCTTTAGGGTCAAGCAATTGTCCGGCTTTAACCGAAGGTAGCAAATCCTTTCCGCCTTCTTCAGAATCATCGTCAGTTGACTCAAAGTAAACCTTGAGGAAACCATCGAAAACAACTACCTCGCCAGTAGCAACGAATTGATGTTCCGATTTTGAAACCTCAATATTTATAGTCGTTTTTTCAAGTTGTGCATCGCTCATTTGCGAAGCAAGGGTTCTCTTCCAAATCAAATCGTAGAGTTTCTGCTCCGCAGCGCTGCCTGGAATTTTAACCTTATCGAAATATGTTGGGCGGATGGCCTCGTGTGCCTCCTGAGCACCCTTTGACTTGGTCTTGAACTGACGTAAATGATGATACTTGTCGCCAAACTCGCTCACAATGATTTGCTTAGCAGCATCCAATGCTGTTGCCGAAAGGTTTACAGAGTCTGTTCTCATGTATGTTATGTAACCCGACTCATATAATTTCTGAGCAATAGTCATTGTTTGCGATACCGAGAAATTGAACTTTCTGCTAGCCTCCTGCTGCAATGTTGATGTTGTAAAAGGTGGTGGTGGCGATTTCTTCGTGGGCTTTTTGCTAACATCAAGCACCTTGAAGGTTGCCGTTTTACAATGCTCAATAAAACTTGCGGCCTCCTTTATGTTCGGCAACTTACTGGAAAGCTCTGCCTTAATATCAACATCGCCTTTAAATAATCCTGTAACCCTGAAAAAGGATGAAGAACTGAACGCAATAATTTCTCTTTCCTTCTCCACAATTAGCCTAACAGCAACTGATTGAACTCTACCAGCCGATAATGATGGTTTTACCTTTTTCCAAAGGATTGGAGAAAGTTCAAACCCCACCATGCGATCCAGAATTCTACGAGCTTGCTGAGAGTTAACTAAATTTATATCGATGCCTCGAGGATTTTTTATGGCGTTTAAAATTGCATCCTTTGTAATCTCGTGGAAAACAATCCTTTTCGTTTTTTTGAGTTCCAATTTGAGAACCTCTGCAAGGTGCCATGCTATAGCCTCTCCCTCGCGGTCTTCGTCGGAAGCCAACCAAACCTGTTTGGCCTCAGCAGATGCTTTTCTCAACTCATCAACCAATTTCTTTTTATCATCGCTGATAATGTATTCAGGCTTGTAGTTCTTTTCTATTTCAACTCCAAGATTTTTCTTGGAAAGATCGCGGATATGCCCAAAACTAGACTTAACAACAAACTGTTTACCAAGAAACTTCTCAATAGTTTTGGCCTTGGCGGGTGACTCCACGATAACAAGGTTCTCAATCATACCTTAATTATATTGCGTTCAAAATTTGGCACAAAGTAAAACATTTGACAGATTATCAACAACAAAATATTTAATTATTGTGAAAATAGTGAATATTGGAGTCGGTATAACCATCTGTTTACCTGAAAAATACATACTTAGTTTTCGCTAAATTAAAAAGATAAAACTATCAGCATAAATATTTCTTAACTTTACAGCTTATTACGAAACCTTCTTTAGTATGAAAGTAAAAAACCTTTTGTCCGTCGATAAGTTTCGCCTATGGTTTTGGGGAATCTTTGCATTCATAGGACTTTTTATTATCACTATATTTATTTTGATTGGTGTTGAGTTTTTCGGACCAATGCCCGCATTTGAGGAGTTGGAAAACCCCAAAAGCAATATTGCTACAGAAATTATATCCGAAGATAATGTTGTCTTGGGTAATTTCTATGTGCAAAACAGAACTTTTGTTGATTACAACGAAATTTCACCAAATGTAATAAACGCATTAATCGCCACAGAAGATGCAAGATTCCATTCACACAGCGGGATAGACTTTAGAGGCTTAGGCCGTGTAATGTTCAAAACCGTTCTGTTTGGTAAAAGAACCGCAGGTGGCGGTAGTACAATTACTCAACAGTTGGCAAAGAACCTTTTTCCGCGCGATACTGCTAGTAATAGTGCCGCAATTGTACGTAAAACAAAACTGGTTATTACCAAATTTAAGGAATGGATAACATCTGTAAAGTTGGAAAGGAACTATACCAAAAAGGAAATTATAGCCATGTATCTCAACGTTGTTGAGTTCGGAAGCAATTCCTTTGGAATAAAATCGGCTGCACGAACATTCTTTAACACAACGCCCGACTCTCTTAAAATAGAACAAGCCGCCCTTTTGGTTGGAGTTGTTAATGCCCCAACTCGTTTTAGCCCTGTTCGTAATCCGGAACGCTCAATTCAACGACGAAACGTTGTTTTAAAACAAATGGAGAAATACGGTTACCTAACCACACAACAATACGACTCAATTTCAAAACTTCCAATCACTTTAAATTATAGCGAACAAGACCACAATGCTGGGTTAGCAACATATTTCAGGGAAATGATACGCCTTTTTATGACGGCTAAACAACCTGAACGTCGTTTCTATTATTCTGCCGATATGTACAGCGAAGATTCATTGCTTTGGGAAACGAACGCTTTATACGGATGGTGCAGTAAAAATTTAAAACCAGATGGAACACCCTATAACATTTACAGGGATGGTTTAAAGGTTTACACAACAGTAAACTCAAAAATGCAAGAGTATGCCGAAACATCTCTTAAAGAACACTTAAAAACTGAACTACAGCCAACTCTCGATAATGAGATTAAAGCAAGAGGAGGAAGACTTTTCTCTTCAAAAATAACCACAGAACAAGCTAACGATATCATATACTCTGCCATGCGCCAAACAGAACGCTACAGGTTACTCCGAAATACTGGTGCAAGTAGGGATAGTATTATGGCCAATTTTAACGAAAAGGTCAGAATGAAGGTCTTTACATGGAAGGGTGAACGCGATACGCTAATGAGTCCTTTAGACTCAATCAAACATTACAAAAAATTCCTCCGCTCAAGTTTTATGGCTATGGATCCACACAATGGGCATATTAAAGCTTATGTTGGTGGACCAGATTTCCGTCATTTTAAGTACGATATGGTTAAGCAGGGTAAGCGTCAGGTTGGTTCTACAATAAAGCCATTCCTATATACCCTTGCAATGCAAGAAGGCTACTCTCCTTGTTTAGAGGTTCCTAATGTACCTCAAACTTTCTTAGTTGCTGACTCCACCTACACTCCCAAAAACTCGTCTCCGTCAAAATATGATGGCAAAATGGTTACGTTAAAATGGGGACTAGCAAACTCTGTAAACTATATATCTGCTTGGGTTCTGAAACAGTTTACCCCAGAAGCGGTAGTTGATATGATTAAACAATTAGGTATTCATAGCAAGGTAGAACCTGTGTATTCAATATTCCTTGGACCATTCGATTTTAGTTTATACGAAATGGTTGGTGCTTATGGAACTTTTGTTAATAAAGGTGTACATGTTGAACCTATTTTTGTTACCCGTATTGAGGATAGAAATGGAAACGTTTTGGCTCAATTCAATACAACTAAAACCGAAGCAATTAGCGACCAAACTGCTTTTTTAATGGTAAATCTGTTGGAAGGAGTGATTAATCAAGGTACTGGAGTTAGATTACGCTACAAGTATCAACTTCCGGGCAAAATTGGTGGTAAAACCGGTACAACTCAAAACCATTCCGATGGTTGGTTTATGGGAATTACTCCGAATCTAGTTGCAGGGGTTTGGACTGGTGCAGAGGATAGAGCCGTGCATTTTGATAATCTTAAAATGGGACAAGGAGCAAGCATGGCTTTACCTGTTTTTGCAAATTTCCTTCAAAAGGTTTATGCTGACCCTTCGTTGGGAATTACTCCAGAAGACGATTGGGATAGACCCGTTCTTCAGAAGTACATCAACTTGAACTGCGATAGTAAGATGGATGATGAAATTAACGAGATAGAATTCTTCTAACTCTTTAATCCAGGAACAGAATTAATCAAATTCTTAGTATAATCGCTTTGGGGCCTGTCGAATATTTCGTTCACAGGCCCTAATTCTACTATGTTGCCGTGCTGTAGAACAATAACCCTATCGCTGATGTGGCGCACAACGCCCAAGTCGTGCGAAATGAATAGATAGGTGAGGTTGAAGTCCCTTTTCAGCTCATCGAGCAAATCCAGAATCTGCGCTTGTATAGCAACATCGAGAGCCGAGATAATTTCATCGCAGATAAGCACTTTGGGTTGAAGTGTTAGCGCCCTTGCAATTACTATACGTTGACGCTGTCCACCTGAGAATTCGTGGGGATAACGATAAAAACTGCTTTCAGACAACTTTACCTTTTCTAGAAGATTTAGAACTATTTGCTTGGCCTCCTCTGTTTTCTTAACCAATCCGTGGTAAAGCATTGGCTCCATAAGGGCCTGACCAACTGTTAACCGAGGATTAAGCGATGAGTAGGGGTCTTGAAAAATCAACTGAACCTCTCGCCTAAAATTCAACATCTCTTCATTAGTAAAACTCTCTATAATCCTACCATTATAGGTGATGTTACCCGAACTTTTTTTAATTAACCTGAGTATTGAACGTCCTATTGTACTTTTTCCAGAACCCGATTCGCCTACCAATCCAAGTGTTTCCCCTTCTATCAAATCGAAACTTACCTTGTTTACTGCAACAAACCTATTCGACAATCGCTTAAAAAACTTGTTCTGCTTACCATATAGCACCTCAAGGTTGTTTACGCTGAATATATTTTTGGTGTTTAAACTATTTGCAGTTGAATTATTGGGTAAGTTTAACGATTTTCTGAAATTGATTAATGATTGCGTATAAGGGTGCAGTGGCGATTTAAAAACTTCCTTGGCGTTTCCACTCTCAACAATTTCACCAAGTTTCATTACAATTACCTTGTCGGCAACCTCCTCAATTACGCTCAAATCGTGCGATATAAATACTATTCCCATTTGGTAGCGGTTCCTAATATCGTTCAAAAGGGCAAGAATACTTTTCTGAACTGTTACATCGAGCGCTGTGGTTGGTTCATCGGCAATAAGTAGTTTCGGATTGCCTGCAAGGGCAATAGCAATCATCACCCGTTGCTTTTGACCGCCACTAAGCTGATGAGGATAGCTTCTATAAATCTTCTTAGGGTCAGGTAGCTGCATCTCTGTAAGCAAGTCCATACATCTATCTTCAGCAGACTTTCCCTTCAGCCCAGAATTCAATTCCACGGCTTCCAGTAGTTGCTTTCCACATCGCATAGATGGATTCAGAGAGGTATGCGGCTCCTGAAAAATCATCGCAATATCTTTTCCCCTTAGCTGTCTATGTTCTTCATCGGAGATTTTTACCAAATCAACAGTGTTGGATTTGTCTTTCGCAAAAAGAATTGAGCCTGATTTAACCACCGCACTGTTTGGTAACAGACCCATTATACAGAGCGACGAAATTGATTTTCCTGAGCCCGACTCTCCTACAATCCCAAGTATTTCACCAGAGTTGAGATGAAAACTGATTCCCTTTACCACCTCATTGTTCCCAAAGGCAACTGTTAAATTCTCAACGCTCAGCATTAAAGCGATGTGTTTGAAAACTGGTTATTAAGAATTGCTTCACCCATAAGGTATCCGTGAGCGGTTGCGTAGATAATTGAACGAGTTGCTCCAGAACAATCGCCGATAAACTTTAGTTTTGGATTGGTTAAGTTATTCAACCTATTTGAATAAAACTTGATTTCGGGTGCATACACTAAATTATCGTTATTAGCGATACCAGAAATAACCGTATCGAGGTTTTCAATGAAATCAATTACGCTTTCCATTATTCTCCGAGGGAAGGCAAGATTTACATCACCTAAAATATATTTCTCTGGCTCTAAGGTAGGAATTACACGGTAAAGGCGTTTAGTGCGTTTCGACTCCTTAAAGTGACTGTAAGTTTGAAGTATCACTTTACCTTCGCCAGCCAACAAATTCGATAGTTTCGCGATATATGAGCCATAGCCAATTGGGTCTTTAAATGGCTCGGTTAGCACTAGCGATGCAAGTATTGCAAAGTTGGTGTTGGTGCTCTTTTCGCGCATCTTAGCGTGGCCGTTCACGGTTGTAAAATCTCCATAATTCTCGGTTACCACAAATCCCGATGGATTATTACAAAATGTACGAACCATGTAGCCCGTACGGCTCTTGTACTTCACCTTGAACTCGTACATCTCCTTGTTGAGCTCCTCCACAA
>CAZTVB010000109.1:0-7719 GCA_964616315.1 uncultured Rikenellaceae bacterium | reverse complement strand
ATATTAAACTCAACATCCTATTCAACTCCATCAACTCAATTGGCTTAAGGTCCTTTAATGTTGATGATACTACCTCGCGAATTATCTCCTCCGCCCTGACCTTAAATTCAAAGGCAAATTTAGTTGATAGAATTAACTCCGACCGTTTATTAGCAGGGTTATCGACTCTTCGAATTAAATCGAGCCGTTCCATACATCCCAACGTACGAGAAATTGATGCTCTATCGCGCCCAGTGATTTCAGATATATGAGCGCTGGAAACAGGCTCATTGTCAATAATAATATTTAGAATATACCAGTAATCTGATGTAAAATCTTCCTTAAACTCCTCTGTTAACCTTCGGGTTATCTCGCTACGAATGGATATTGCCGAACGGTAAAGGTTATATGGAAGATTGAGTATTTCTTTATCAAAATCAGTCATTGAATTAATATCAAAATTTGAGTAAAGCAAATATAGAATAATTGTTTATAACCTGTAATTGTATATTTTTAGAGCTGTAAATCTTTCCGTTATGATTAAGCAGCTATTCTCAGTTAAATCAATTACCGTTGCATTAGTATTGCTACTTGCAATAAGTTGTAGTAAAACTCCAGAACTAGGAGTATCAAAGGAACTTGCTGCAATCCGTAAGGAAAATATTAGCAACATCGATTACTCAATATATATGTCGGTTCCATCGCACGTGGAATCTAATATCCCATCAAGGGTTGAGATTAGCTTTGAGTTAAAGAAACGACAAAGGGTTGTTCTGGATTACAGGATGAACGACTCAAGTCTAATGTCCGTTACAGTTAATAGCCGCGTTTACAACACAAAACCCGAGAATGGTCATATTGTTATACCCGCTTGGTATTTGTATAAGGGTGCAAACAAGGTTGATATCGATTTTTATGCTGGAGAATCGTCTCTAAATCGAAAAAAGGATTTCTTATACACACTTTTGGTTCCCGATAGGGCATCAACAGTATTCCCCTGTTTCGACCAGCCCGATATGAAGGCAATATTCAACCTAACATTGGAAGCTCCCAAGAATTGGACTGCTGTAACCAATTCAGCCGCAGAAAATGCAATGCAAACCGATACTTCCATCATATTTATGTTTGGTAAAACACAACCTTTAAGTACTTATCTTTTCGCATTTGCAGCAGGAAAGTTCGATACAATAAGTAGAACTGAGAATAACCAAAAAATTGTTTTGTACCATCGTGAAAGTGATTTAAAGAAAGTAGAAAGAAATTTGGACGCGATTTTTAACAGCCATTTTCATTCGTTAAAATGGCTCGAGAGTTATACTGGAATACCTTATCAATTCGACAAACTTGACATTGTGCTTATTCCTGATTTTCAATACAGCGGAATGGAACACTCTGGTGCAATTTTTTACCGCGATGCACGCTTACTGCTCGACGAAAACCCTTCGGTTAATCAAAAACTAGGACAAGCCAACTTAATTGCCCACGAAGTTGCCCATCAATGGTTTGGTAATTTGGTCACAATGCGCTGGTTCAACGATGTGTGGCTAAAAGAGGTTTTTGCAGGACTTATGGCCGATAAAATTGTTAACCCTCAATTTCCTGAAGTTAACCATCAACTCAGTTTTCTTCTATCGCACTACCCAAAAGCATATTCAGTTGACAGAACATCGGGAAGCAACCCTATTCAACAAAACTTAGATAACTTATTGTTTGCAGGAACGCTTTATGGCGATATTATTTACCACAAAGCGCCAATAGCAATGATGCAACTGGAAAAAAATATGGGTGAAGAACTATTTCAAAAGGGTGTTCAGCAATACCTTAAACAGCACTGTATGGCAAATGCCAGCTGGAATGAGCTTATATCTGTATTTGACACACTCACCCCTGTTGACCTCAAGAAATGGAGTAAGGCCTGGGTTGAACAGGCTGAAATGCCAATAATTTCATCAAAATTTAAACATAACAAGGATAGTTCTGTGACTTTATGTTTATCGCAGAAAACAAAAGGGATTGAAATACCAATGGAATACTCAGTGGCTATAATTGATGAAAACTCAACAATTGAAACAATCAATGTAAAACACAATGAATCTCAAGTAAAAATCAATACCGGTAATAACGATAATATCATTCTGCTAAACTCCAACGGACTTGGTTATGGGCAATTCATAACTGAATTAGAGAATACAAAGCGATTAACAAACCCATCAATCTATATTGACGATGCTTTGGCTAGAGCCTCAAATCTGATATCAGTTAATGAGTTATTCTTGAACGGTAAAATCAATGAAACCGAATATTTCAACTTCATTTTAAACTCGCTAAACAAAGAAAAGGAGCCACAAATCCGTAGCTATTTACTAAGCAATATTGAAATGGTTTGGTGGCAGTTTATGAATCAGGACGAGAGGATAAAGCAATCGCAGTTCCTAGAGTTTACACTTTACAAACTCTTCAACTCTAAGAATATCCCTGTTGATGAACGTAAACCCATTTTCCAAACCTATACCAGAACAGCCATTTCCAACGAAGCAATAGAAAATCTAGTTGACTTCTGGAATAGCAAGGCAAAAATTGATGGAATTACGCTTAGCGAGCAGGATTTAACCAATCTCGCGTTGGAAATTGCAGTACGAGGAGTTCACGAAGCTGATAGTTTATTGGGTGTTCAGTTGAATAGGATTACTAACAACGATAGACTCTCAAAATTCAGATTTGTAAAACGTGCCGTTAGCAACGACGAAGCCATTCGCGATGACTTTTTCCACAGCCTACTTAACGCACAAAACCGCCGACCAGAACCTTGGGTAACCGAAGCATTACGTTACTTTAACCACCCATTACGTACAGCACATTCAATTCATTACCTAACCGCATCGCTCGATTTACTTCAGGAGATTCAGCAAACAGGCGATATCTTTTTCCCAAAAATGTGGCTCGATGCCACTCTTTGGGGACACAGCAGCCCTGAGGCTGCAAAAATAGTTACCGATTGGTTGAATAGTCACCCTCAAGTATCGGAAAATCTAAAGAATAAGCTCAAGCAATCGGCCGATATGCTTTTTAGAGCAACCAACAACCAATAAAAAAAGCACCCTTAGGGTGCTTTTTTTATTAAAATATGGATTATTACTACTCCACAAACTGTTTAGCGTAGTATTTAGCTGTTAATTTCTCACCTGTTGCACGTTCAATCATTTCGTTCCATTCGTACAAACATCCTGGCTTAAATACTTTCTCATCTAGGTATTTTCCAACCTCTGGTTTGTTAACAAAACTAACAGTTGCAATATCGCTATTATTTAAAACATTGGCTGCTATATAGTAATTCAGCTGCGATGCAAGCATTTCGCCCATTAAATAGTTATGGTAGTAGCAAGGATATAGCGCCACATGAACTTTTGTTGCCCAATCGGGTTCGTTTCTACCTTCAGGTTTCTTAAGCATTTGGTACTTCTCAACTAACTGCCACCAAAGAGCATTCAAATCTTGGTCTGGGTTAGCATACATCTCCTTCTCAAAACGGTACATCACCTGAGCCCAACGACTGAAAGTAAGTTGCTCCAAACGTAACGATTTAAAACAATCGCCCTCAATTTCCTTCTTCTGCTCTGGAGTAATAATTCCCATATCCAACATCCACTGAGGATTGCTAGCCAAGCGACCCATAATCATAGCAATAGCCTCAGTTGTGAAACTATGAGCTGCATCACGAAGCATATAAGGCTTTGCGGGGTCGTTAAACTTAGAGTATACAGCATGTCCATACTCATGAAGCATAGTATTCATCCAACTATAAGTAGGTTTAACATTGCAAAGCACTCTAACATCACCAGAACGGTCAATATCGGTACAGTATGCGTGTTGGTTCTTGCCAAGTTTCTCGAATAAATCTGATTTTGCGATAATATCATCAACATTTAAACCAATACCTGCATTGAATTTTGCGGTTAACTGAACTAAATCCTGGTTTTCATAAAACTTATCCAAATCGACACTATAAATTTTGGGGGCCTCTTGGAAATATCTGTTCTGAAAATGCCAAGGCATCAATTTATCAGCAGAAATTTTGTAACGTTTTGATAGATAGATATCTATATCGCCTTTTAGTTGTACAAACGCACCGTAGGTTAAACTATCCAACTCGTTAAAAAGAGCAAGAATAGTTTCGGGGTTTTGCTCCGATAGAGTCATGTTCATTGTATGGTAGTTCTCATAGCCTAATTTCTGTGCAATTTGGTTACGAACCTTTACAAGAGCAATAACATCAGCAGCAACCTCCTGTCCAATCATTTTATGCGCATTCCACGCTTGTTCCAACTCCTTGCTATTTGTTGATGACGAAAGAACGCCCTCAATCTCGTTATCGGTTAACATTTTTTCGCCAACCTTAGCGCGGAAGTTTGAGTACTTTTTCTCAAGGTTAGCCTCCATTTTAATTTTTTGCTCAAGCAACTGTGGGTCAACCTGATTTCGTAAGAATGAAGGGTAAATAAGTTCCATTTGACGTTTAAGAACGGAATCCTTTACTAAACCCGATTCACGAATTTCTTTTAACTCTGCATATAATGCAGAATCTGCATAGATTTTCACTAGTTTAATTTGGGCTTCCTCCGACCTGGTATAATCCTCATTTTTACCAGATATTGAAGCATCCCACGAAGCAATTGCGGCTTCCGACGATAGAGGAATTACTTGTTGTTCTAACTTTGCAATGTAATCGGCTAAACGTTTTTCCATTTTTTCCTGTTTTGATGTACACGACACAAGAATAGCAGCCCCAAGGGTTATTGTTGCTGCAAATGATAGTATTCTGTTCATAGTTTAATTAGGTTTTAAGTTACCTCAAAATTATAAAAGCTTTAGGTTAATTATAGTGATTAAAAACATATCAGCTAAAAATATTAACTTTATCAATTCAACGCACTAAATATGAAAGATATAATAAACAAAATACAACGAGAGTTGAAAGATAACTCTAGCATAGATGTCCAAAAGAGTGGACAACGGTTTTTTAAGGAAGAAATTACATCGTATGGAGTTAAATCGGCCGATGTAATTAAAATTGGTAAAACGTACTTCAAGCCAATAGAGGATTTATCGAAAAAAGATATTTTTAAACTATGCGACGAACTTTGGAAATCGGGTTACTTGGAAGAATCATTCATTGCCTGTAATTGGTCATACTATATTCACAAAAAATACGAACCTAATGACTTTAAAGTATTTGAGAATTGGATTAACACTTACGTAACTAACTGGGCATCGTGCGATACGCTTTGTAACCACACCGTTGGTGAGTTTGTAGAGATGTACCCTAACTATATTGATGGTTTAAAAAGATGGGCAAAATCCGATAATCGTTGGATGAAACGTGCAGCCGCAGTTTCTCTAATAATTCCAGCCCGCAAAGGACTATTCCTCAACGATATTTTTGATATTGCAAACATTCTCTTACTGGATAACGACGATTTAGTCCAAAAAGGATACGGATGGATGCTTAAAGCAGCCAGCCAGTCGAACCAAAAGGCAGTTTTCGACTATGTTATGTCCAAGAAACACATTATGCCGCGCACGGCATTGCGTTACGCAATAGAGAAAATGCCCAAAGAACTGAAAGTTAAAGCAATGGAAAAATAGAGAAGGACGAGATAATTCTCGTCCTTATTAGTTATAATCCAAGGGTTGATACTCCTCCGAAGCTATTTCCTCATTAAAATGCATTAAAGGCTCAACCAAATGTCTGGTATTAACCGAATGTAGCCTTGCTCTATCAACCTTAAAGTACTCTGTCAACTCCCTTAATTGCTGAGCCTGACTGCTCAACTCTTCCGAACTAGTAGCCAGTTGCTCGCTCGACGATGCTGTTTTTTGAGTGATTTGATTCAACTGCTGAACTGCATTATTTATTTGCTCAGCACCCAACTTCTGCTCGGTACAAAAAGCAGCAATTTCCTGAATTAGTTTCGCGGCCTTCTCAATTTCTGGAATCAACTTTTCCATTTTTTGAGATGCACTCTCAGTAATTCTAACACTTTTGGCTGATAATAGTACAATATCATCGGCAGCCAACTTACTTTTTTCGGCCAACTTTCTAACCTCAGCAGCAACCACTGCGAATCCTTTACCATGCTCTCCTGCCCTAGCAGCCTCAACTGCAGCATTCAGCGCAAGCAAATTTGTTTGAAAAGCGATATCGTTAATCACATTAATTTTACCCGCAATAGTACGAATAGAATCTAAACTTTCCTTTGATGATGATTCAACATCCCTCATACCAAAAGATACAAACTGAGAAATCCTATCGGCTTCGTGCGCATTATGGTCATTCTGGTCGATATTGGCAACCATCTCCTCCATTGAGGTTGATATCTCCTCTACAGACGACGCCTGTTCAGTAGCACCTTGGGAAAGCGATTGTGATGCTGAAGCTATTTCGGCTCCTGCAGCAGCAATACTTTGCGAACCCATCTGGATATTCTCCAAAATAGACTTTATTTTCTCCACCATCTTTCTTAAGGAGTCGGCTAAAGCACCAATTTCATCGTGCTGGAATATATCAACCTCAGCGGTTAAATCGCCATTGGAAACATTCTCAGCAAAAGTTCCACTTTTCTTAAGCGAGTTCACAACACCCTGAACAATAACTCTCAATACCACAACGATAAAAACTGATAAAATAAGCATCGAAACAATGATTGCTAATCTTACTTTCACCAATAGGGCATTCATTTCCGAGTTAACAATACTTATTGCAACATAAGAATCTGTTAGTGGAAAATAGGAGAAGTACTCTGTCTTTTCAACCCCATTATCGGAGAAACTTATCTTCTGAATGCTTTCATCCTTGGTGAATAGTTTGAACACAGCCGCATCCTTAATACTCTTCCCCTCATCCTTTGGATGAAGCATTAAAGTACCATCGCTCGAAACAATGTAAGGGAATCCAGTATTGAAGTAAGTTTTTGAACTAAACACTGACTTTGCCTTAGCCAAACTCTCCTTGAGTCCAACGTAAAGCATACCTTTTACCTCTCCATTAATTCTAATAGGCTCGTATGTTGTAATATACCAAGCATTAACAACCCAAGCTCGTCCCGAGTAGGTTTCACCTTTATTAATGGCTTGTGCAACTGCTCCGTCCATTGGAATAAATGTTCCAACAGCGCGTGTTCCATCCAAATTCTTAACATTTGTTGATATACGGAGAAAACCCTGAGGTATTTTCTGAAAAATTGTGGCCGTTTCAATACCCATAGACTGAACACCATCCACAAAATCAAAATTCCCATGAATGCTTCGGTCGCCAAGCAACCATCTTCGAACAACAACACTTTCGGTTGACTGCGTTAGTTGATTTTTGGCAGTAACCTGAATTGATTCATTTGTTTCTACCAACCTACCCTGATTGGCAAATTGCTTCTTGGCAAAATTCATTGCAACGGCCAGTTTATCTCTACTTAGCTGTTGCTCTACACGCATTAACTCAACCAAATCGGAGATTTGCTCGCGCATACGAGCATCGGTACTTGTTTTAATGTAGTTTGAGACAAGATTGTTGATATAGAATCCAAATCCAACAAACCCTATAAGTATCAGTGCGGTTAAAATGTAATTTAACCTTGTGCTGATTTTTAAATCGTTTATCTTTTTCATTTTCAATAGATTTTTAAGATTTAAAAAACAAAACACAAAACCAGAATAAACTAAACAAATGTTTAAGAACGAGTTTTATAT
>CAZTVB010000108.1:0-7755 GCA_964616315.1 uncultured Rikenellaceae bacterium | reverse complement strand
CCAATGCCAAAACATGCGCTTTGGCCAAATCAACCACGTGGAAATAATCACGAATGGCTGTTCCATCTGGCGAATCGTAATCATCTCCAAATATCTGAAGTTTTGGACGTATGCCTGCAGCAGTTTGTGTAATAAATGGTACTAAGTTATCGGGCTTACCTAGAGGCAACTCACCAATCTCTGTGGAAGGATGCGCTCCAATCGGATTAAAATACCGCAAAGCTATTGCCGAAATATTGGTGTTAGCCAACACTGCATCCTTAATAATATCCTCGCCAATCTTTTTCGTATTACCATAGGGAGATAACGCAGGCTTAAGTGGTGTCAACTCGGTAACAGGTAAGATATCGGGTTGACCATAAACCATACATGAACTTGAAAACACAAAATGCTTACCACCAAACTCCCTTAACAATGACAATAAATTTATAATGGAGAGTATATTGTTTTTGTAATAAGACAGTGGTTTTTCAACGCTTTCGCCTACAGCCTTTAACGCTGCAAAATGGACGATTCCTTCAATATCATTATGCTTTTTGAACAGTTCCAGCATTTGAGTGTAATCTGAACAATCTGCCTCAACCAATATCGGGCTATAACCAACAATGCGTTCAATACCATCAATTGATCTTGAATTAGAGTTGGAAAAATTATCTACAATAACAACTTTAAATCCTGAATTCATCAACTCCACAACCGTATGTGAACCAATATATCCAGCTCCTCCTGTAACAAGAATTTTATGCATTATCGAGGGATTTTGTAACGGCAAATGGGAACTTCCTATCTATTAATTTAACAATAATATAAAAATATACGATATTTAGAAGAAGCAATAAGCCCGATATTTCGGAAAAAGAAAATGCTAACCAAATAAACAGTATTAACGATATATTCAAAATTTGAGCATAAAACACTACTCTCTGATGACTATAACCAGCCTGAACCAAACGTTGGTTTGCATGCTTTTTATGGGGCATTAGCAATAGCTCACCATTTCGCCAGCGCCGATAAAGTGTTAAAGTGGCATCAAACCAAAATAATGAAGTTAGTATCAACCATATAAAAATTGATGTCTCGCTACTTTTTTGTGAGTAAACTATAAATACTCCAATGGTGAATCCAATTAGCGTGCTACCAACATCTCCCATAAATATTTTAGCAGGTTGCCAGTTCCATATTAGAAAACCCAGAACTATAGCCGATAGCATTAATAAAGGAATATTACCAAAAAACAACATGGCCACAATTCCAATAAAAAAAACTTCTGCACCCAAATACCCATCTATACCATCAAGAAAATTGAAAAGATTGGTAAACCAGATTATACCCAGAATTGCCATTAGGTTTAAAAAATAGGGTACTTCAATAACGCTAAATCCCAAATTAATATTATTTATCCCTTTGAAAATTATTAATACTGAGATTGAAGATACTAGTTGAATAGTAAACCTTACTTTAGGTGAAATAGATATTAAATCATCAACAAAGCCTATAAACGCAATAGGTAATCCACAAAGAAGGGCAAGAAATAACTCTAAACTAATTTCTCCCTCAAAAAATAAAAAAGTAATTCCCAAAAACCAAGTTATAGCAATAGCAATACCTCCCCCTCGAGGTGTGGGAACAGAGTGCGAGCTTCGCTCGTTTGGCAAATCGATAATTGATTTTCGAATGGCAATTTTTCGAACAAGCCAAGTAAGCACAAAGGAAATAACTAATGCACTCAATAAAAATAGAATAAGGTTTATTGATGAATTAAACATAAATAAATATGTTTTCAAAGTGTTTCAACCTACCTATTTCTATACATCTCCGAGTAGTAGTTTTGGTAATCGCCGCTTGTAACATGGTTTAACCACTCTTCATTCTGAATATACCAATCAATGGTTAACTCTATTCCCTCTTCAAACTGGAGCGAAGGCTTCCATCCTAGTTCATTCATTATTTTAGTGGCATCAATAGCATACCTTAAATCATGACCAGCCCTATCTGTAACGTATGTAATTAATTTTTCAGAAGTACCCATTGCTCTCCCTAACTTCTTATCCATCACTTTACAAATCACTTTTATTAGGTCAATGTTCTTCCATTCGTTAAATCCACCAATGTTGTATGTTTCACCAATTTTGCCATTGTGAAACACTATATCAATTGCTTTGGCATGATCTATCACATAAAGCCAATCCCTAACGTTTTCGCCCTTTCCATAAACAGGAAGAGGTTTATTGTTTCTAATATTATTTATAAAAAGAGGTATCAACTTCTCTGGAAATTGATTGGGGCCATAATTGTTTGAACAATTTGTAATGACATACGGCAGTTTAAAAGTATTACCATAGGCTCTTACAAAATGATCGCTACTTGCTTTTGATGCAGAATAGGGCGACTGCGGACTATAGGGTGTTGTTTCAAAAAAGAAACCTTCATTTTCCAACGATCCATAAACTTCGTCAGTAGATACATGATAGAACAATTTGCCATCCATATTACCCTTCCAACTTTCCTTTGCAGCCTGAAGCAATGCCAAGGTTCCCATTACATTGGTTTGTGCAAACGCAAAGGGATCTGTTATTGAGCGGTCGACATGCGATTCTGCGGCTAAGTGAATTACTCCATCAATACTATTTTCTGAGAAAATTTTTAATAGTTGAGCATAATCACAAATATCAGCCTTTAGAAACTTATAATTTGGAGCATTTTCAATATCATTCAAATTTTCTAAATTACCTGCATAGGTTAATTTATCAAGATTTAGAATTTTATAGTTGGGGTATTTTTTCACAAAAAGTCTCACAACGTGAGACCCTATAAAACCTGCACCACCAGTAATAAGTATGCTTTTCATTATTTTGTATTTGCTAATTTGATTAAATACTGTCCATATTGATTTTTCTCCATAGGCTTAGCAACCTCAAGCATTTTTTCTTTAGTTAGCCATCCTTTTTCAAAACCAATTTCCTCCAAGCAAGCCACCTTAAGTCCTTGTCTATGCTCAATAGTTTCTACAAAGTTGCTTGCTTCGGTCAAAGAATCATGTGTACCTGTATCGAGCCAAGCAAAACCCCGCCCCATCAGCTCTACGCTTAGCCTATCATCATTAAGGTACTCCTGATTTACAGTAGTAATTTCCAGTTCTCCTCGAGCAGATGGTTTAATTGTTTTGGCTATTTTAACCACATCATTGGTGTAAAAGTATAATCCAACTACAGCATAGTTAGATTTTGGTTGCTTTGGTTTTTCCTCAATTGAAATTACCTTACCAGTTGAATCAAACTCTGCAACACCATACCGTTCGGGATCATTAACATAATAGCCAAAAACAGTGGCTTTTTTATTAACCTCAACATTAATCCTTGCTCTTTTTAAAAGTTCGGAAAAGCCTTGTCCATAAAAAATATTATCGCCCAAAACCATACAAACATCATCTGTGCCAATAAATTTCTCACCAATAATGAATGCTTGTGCCAGTCCTTCAGGCCTTGGTTGCTCTGCATAGGAAAAAAATACACCAAAATCGGAACCATCACCAAGTAACCTTCTAAAATGGGGTAAGTCCTCTGGTGTAGATATTATTAGGATATCCCTAATACCAGCTAACATTAGAACTGAAATAGGATAATATATCATTGGCTTATCATAAATGGGAAGCATCTGCTTGGAAACTCCTTTTGTAATTGGATACAGACGAGTTCCTGCCCCTCCTGCAAGTACAATACCTTTCATAATTATTTATTTAAATAAAAATTTTTATACCATTCAATGAACCTATTTATGCCATACTGAATGGTTGTTTGAGGTTTATATCCTAAATTCTCAACTAAATCATCAACATCTGCCCAGGTTGCAGGAACATCACCAGCCTGCAACGGTAAAAAATTTTTAAAGGCTTTTTTACCTAATGCACTCTCTATGGCTTCAATGAAATCTAAGAGTTTCACCGGAGAACTATTCCCAATATTATAAATCTTGTATGGAGCAACAGATGTGCCAGGGTTTGGTTTTTGTCCAGACCATTTATCATCCTTATTCGCAGGGTTATCTATAACACGTATTATTCCCTCTACAATATCATCAACATAAGTAAAATCTCGCTGCATATTACCATTGTTGAAAACATCAATGGGTTTACCCTCTGTTATAGCTTTTGCAAAGATAAAAAGAGCCATATCGGGTCGTCCCCAGGGACCATATACTGTAAAGAATCGTAACCCTGTTGTTGGCATCCCATATAGGTAGCTATATGTGTGAGCCATAAGTTCGTTACTCTTTTTGCTAGCAGCGTAAAGGCTAATAGGATGGTCAACATTATGAGATGTTGAAAAAGGCATATTCTCATTCAGCCCATATACACTAGAACTACTTGCATAAACCAAATGTCTAACATTATTGTGCCTACATCCCTCTAAAATATTGAGAAATCCATTAATATTACTGTCTATATAAGTAAATGGATTTTGGATACTATACCTAACTCCGGCTTGAGCTGCGAGATTGCATACCTTATCGAATTTTTGTTCGGTAAAAAGTTTTAGAATGGAATCTCTGTCCTCAAGCTTTAGTTGAATAAATCTGTAGTTCTTAAACTTTGTGCTCTGGACAAACTTCCCGTAGGAGATCTCATTCTTTTCTATCCCGGTAATATGAAGTCGTGAGTATTTTAGGTTAATATCGTAGTAATCATTTATGCAATCCAATCCAATGACCTCATCGCCCCGCTCTATCAACCTTTGAGCAAGATGAAATCCAATAAAACCCGCGGTTCCTGTTACTAAGATTTTTGCCATAGTTAATTAGGACACAATTGTCACAGATTTATAAAGTTACAACGGTTTAATACGATTTACCAATTGCCTTAACTTTAAATCCAATTTCCATTAATTTTTTATGATCAAGAATATTCCTACCATCAAAAATAAATGCAGGCTTCATCATTCCGTCATAAATCCTTTTCCAATCGTATTTCTTAAACTCATCCCATTCGGTAATTACAGCAATAGCATGAGCTCCTTTGCAAGCCTCATAGGGATCAATTACAACTTTTAGCAACTTTCGATTTTCGTCTTTCGATCTTGTTTCTAGATAATCCAAATCCTCATACATCGCCTTTTCTGGCACCTTAGGATCATAAACCCATACGTTAGCCATATCGTTCAAAAGGTGGTCTGAAACATAAATGGCAGCACTCTCTCGTGTATCGTTGGTATCTTTTTTAAATGCCCATCCAAGCATTGCGATTTTCTTTCCCGATACCGTGTTGAACAGTGTTTGAATAATATTCATAGCAAACCTCCTCTTCTGGTAGTCGTTAAGAATGATAACCTGCTCCCAGTAAGCGGCTGCTTCAGGCAAACCAAAGTATTCACACAGATATACTAAGTTGAGTATATCCTTTTGGAAACAAGAACCTCCAAAGCCTACAGATGATTTTAAGAATTTTGGTCCAATTCTACTATCAGAACCAATTGCATAGGCTACTTCATCCACATCAGCCCCAGTTACTTCACATAGGGCAGATATGCTATTTATTGAGGATATTCTTTGAGCAAGAAATGCATTTGCGGTCAGTTTTGATAACTCTGAGGACCATAGTCGAGTTTGTATGATACGTTCGCGAGGTACCCAGCTGGCATAAACTGAAGTTAATGCCTCAATAGCAGCGAGTCCTTCATTCGTTTGATCGCCACCAATTAGAACTCTATCGGGCTGCATTAAGTCCTGAATGGCTGTTCCCTCTGCAAGAAACTCGGGATTCGATAATACCTGAAACTTTATGCCATTACCTGTCTCTGAAAGGATTGTTTTTACCGCTTGAGCAGTTCTAACTGGTAATGTTGATTTTTCAACAACAATTTTATCGGTAGTTGAAAGTTGAGCAATTTGCCTTGCACACAATTCTACAAAACGCAAATCAGCAGCACGGCCCTTACCTACACCAAATGTTTTTGTAGGAGTATTAACGCTAATAAATATCATGTCAGCTTCTTTAATACCAGTTTCAATATCAGTATTAAAGAATAGATTTTTACCTCTAGCCTGCTTAACAACCTCAAGCAATCCAGGTTCATAAACTGGTAAATCATCGGTATTCCAAGCCGCAATTCTTTCAGGATTTATATCAACAACATTAACCTTGATATTAGGATTTTTAAGGGCTATTACAGCCATTGTAGGGCCACCCACATAGCCAGCACCAATACAGCAGATATTTTTTACTTGCATCATAAAATTCAATTAATAATGACTTATAAACTCCAATAAGTTAATTCACTAATTTTTGACCTATAAATTCCCTTAACATCTACAAAAACACAACGCTCAGCAGCATAATGCTTAAACCATGATTCTTGTAAGTTTAGGTATTGAACATGACTTACGGCAACTATTATTGCATCGTACTTTCCTGTTTGTTCTTTTACCATTTCAAAACCATACTCCTCTTTAACCTCATGGGCATCCGCAAAAGCATCCACAACATCAATTTTATCAATTCCAAACGATTTAAGTTCATTATATATATCTACAACCTTGGAATTTCTTATATCGCTAACGTTCTCTTTAAACGTTACGCCCATAATTAAAACACGTGCCTCTTTTGGATTTTTATCCGCTGCAATTATCTTTTTTACAGTTTGCTTAGCCACATAACCACCCATAGAATCATTAATAAAGCGACCTGCGCTAATAATTTGAGGGTGATACCCCAACTCTTTAGCCTTATATACAAGATAGTAAGGATCAACCCCAATACAATGCCCACCTACTAAACCTGGAAAAAATTTCAGAAAATTCCATTTCGTACCCGCAGCCTCCAACACCTCAAAAGTGTTTATTCCCATACGATTAAAGATTATTGAGAGCTCATTCATAAAGGCAATATTTATATCTCGTTGAGTATTCTCAATAATTTTGGCAGCCTCAGCAACCTTTATTGAACTAGCACGATGTACTCCTGCCTTAATAATTAATTCATAAGTTTTAGCAATCACCTCAGATGATTCAGCATCACATCCAGATGTAACTTTCTTGATAGTTATCAATGTATGCTCCTTGTCTCCAGGGTTAATTCGCTCCGGAGAAAAACCGACCTTGAAGTCTTTTATATGTTTTAAACCTGACAACTCTTCTAATAAGGGTACGCAATCCTCCTCTGTACATCCAGGATATACAGTTGATTCATAAACCACATAATCACCTTTTTTTAAAACTTGCCCCACAGTTCGAGTAGCTGCAAGTAAAGGCTTTAAATCGGGTAAATTGTGCTCATCTATAGGAGTTGGAACAGCAACAACATAGAATTTTGCCTTTCTAATATCATCTAAATTTGATGTATACTCAATATCACACCCTAGAAATGCATCAGAATCGAGTTCTCGACTTGGGTCAATACCCCTTTTCATAAGTTCAACCCTATCGGGCTTAATATCGAAACCTATTACGGATAACTTTCTGGCGAACTCAAGAGCTATAGGAAGTCCTACGTATCCAAGCCCAATTACGGCCAACTTTTCTTTTTTTGCGATCAGTTCCTGATACATACTGTAGAAATTTATAAGATGTTTTTACAAAAAGGATGATAATCACCAACCAATCCAAGCGGTGAACTATTTCTTATGCTATAAACTGTTTGTATCGAATTTTTTGCATCGGATAATCCAAATCCATTACCCGCAAGAATTCCTTTGTAGCTATTGGTATGTAAATCGGTAAAACCTTCACTAAACTCCAACTCTTGATTTTCAATTGTAATAGAAC
>CAZTVB010000107.1:0-7823 GCA_964616315.1 uncultured Rikenellaceae bacterium | reverse complement strand
AAGTTGCTCCTAATTTTTATTGCGCAGCTGTTCAATAAGCGTTACTACTCTGTAAAAATCGACCCAATTTTTGCCTGCAATCTCCGATGCCGAATGTGCTACTTCAGCCAATCGCGCAAATCGGAATCGGCACGTTTTACAGTTGATGAAATTGATATTATTTCAAAGAATACCTTCAGGAATGCACTCCAGGTTGTTGTAGGCTGCGGCGCTGAGCCCACAATGTATAAAGATTTTATTTGCATTATTCGTAAAGCAAAGGAGGCTGGTGTTCCAAGTGTTAGTTTGGTTACAAATGCTCAACTAATCAACTATAACCATTTGGTTGAGATGCTCGATGCAGGATTAGACGAGTTAATTATTTCCGTTCACGGAACCACCAAGGAGCGCTACGAGAGATTTATGGTTGGGGCAAAATGGGAAAAATTAATAGAGGTTCTTGATGGCTTCAACATGGCAAGGGCTAACAAGCTTAACTGCAAAACCTCATTAAGAATTAACTACACCGCCAACCCCGATAATTATTTAGAACTGCAAAGTTTTTTCGATGTTTTCGCAAAGTACAATCTTACAACATTGCAGGTTAGACCTGTAATGGCCATTGGTGGAGAGTACGAGCATGGTTTTAAGCAGGACGATATTGTGCAATACCAAAATGTAATATTGAAATTAAAAGAACAGTGCACTCAGCATAAGTTACAACTATTGGCCAATATTGACAATCCAACATATTCCGATTCTGGTAAGTCAAATCCTATAGTAGCAGAAACTTACAAGTACATTTCGCCGAGTTCAGTAATAGATAATGATTTTGATTGGAGAAGGGAATCGTACAGGAGATATCAGCAAAGAACAAATTGGAGAACGAAAATTCTCCGCAAAGTATTCCTCCGGCATAGGCAAATAAATACTGATGACTTAGCCGAAAGGTATAGTGGTAGATATGATGTGTTTTGATAAATGATATTGAGAATACCCCCCATCCCCCCTATGCATAGGGGGGTAAAGGAAAGATTTAATTATGTATTGCACTTTCTTGGGGGGTAATGATTTGAATACATATTATTTTATTGTTGATGAAGTACTCTGAAATAAAAGCGATTGCCACAAAACTTAGAAACAATCCTACAGAATCGGAAGAATTGCTATGGCAATACTTGAGGAATAGAAAGTTGATGGAAAAAAAATTTCTTCGGCAGCATCCAATAATTCATCAAACGGTTTGGAATGAGCACTTTTTTTATATTCCTGATTTTTATTGCAGTGAGTTGAAGTTAGCAGTTGAATTGGATGGCGGAATTCACTTAAAGAGAAAAGAGGACGATAAACACCGCGATGAAGTATTAAATACATTAGGTGTGAAGGTTCTGAGGATAAAGAATGAGGAACTCGAGAATATGGATGAGGTTCTAGGTCGGATTTCAATATGTATTGAGAATCTTGAAAAACAAAAAGTCGCTAAGAATACCCCCCTTCCCCCCTATGCATAGGGGGGAGAAGATAAGATTCGATTTGGTATTTCAAAGCATGGGGGGGTAACGGTGTCATTAGGAAAAAATGTTAAACAATTAACCAATCAATTCTGTTTTTGTAATTTGTATTGCGACTAATAATCAGAATCTATATACCTTTACACCAAATAATCGATTGTTTTGAATAGTTTACTAAATATTACCCCAATACCAGAATGGTACAGTGAATTATCGCAACCATTACTGATTGCTGGACCATGTAGTGCCGAGAGTGAAACTCAGGTTATGGAAACAGCCAGTGCTTTGGCCAAGGACGGAAAGGTTAAAGTGTTTAGGGCTGGAATTTGGAAACCACGTTCTAGGCCAGGCAGTTTTGAAGGTGCAGGCGAAGTTGGGTTAAAATGGTTGCAGAAGGTTAAGCGTGAAACTGGCTTACTTGTTACAACTGAGGTTGCAACAGCATTGCACGCCCAAAAGGCCCTTGAGTATGGAATTGATATGGTTTGGGTTGGCGCTCGTACTACTGCTAATCCTTTCTCTGTAGACCAGTTGGTGGCAGTTTTAAAAGATGCCAATATTCCCGTTCTGGTTAAAAATCCTGTAACTCCCGATTTAGAACTATGGATTGGGGCTATTGAGCGTTTTTACCGTGCAGGAATAACAAAGTTAGCGGCTATTCATAGAGGTTTTTACCCTTATGAACGCTCTCGTTTGCGCAATATTCCAAAGTGGGAGCTTGCTATCGATTTAAAGAGCCGTTTCCCAAATCTGCCTGTTATTTGCGACCCTAGTCATATTGCGGGACTTGCAGGTCTTATTCACGAGATAGCACAACATGCGTTAGACTTATCGTTCGATGGGCTGATGGTTGAGGTTCATCCAAATCCTCCTGTGGCCTTGAGCGATGCCAAGCAACAGTTAACCCCCAAGGAGTTTTCGGATTTAATTAATGCATTAACTTTTCATGATATATCATCGTCGAGTGATGATTTTGTTGATTTCCTTGCACAAACAAGGAATAAGATTGACTCAATTGACCAGCAAATAATAGAGTTGCTGGCAAACCGAATGCGCCTAGTTGAACAGATTGGCGAGTATAAGCGCAATAGAAATGTTACAATCTTCCAGTTACGCAGGTGGGAGAGTATTCTGCAATCGAGGATTGAGTGTGGAAAAAAACTTGGACTCGACGAGGAGTACGTAAAAAGCCTGCTTCAGTTGGTTCACAAGGAATCCATCAAAAAGCAGGCTGAAATTATAAGAGGTAAAACTAACGGAGAATAGTTGTTAGTCTTTTACTTCTGTCAAATGAAATTCAAATCCCTCCATTACAGGGTTCGATAGAACTTTCGAGCAAATATCGGTAACCTTTTCAATGGCAACCTCTTTGCTTGCGGCTTCAATTTCAAGGTTAACGTGTTTTCCAATACGAACATTTGATACCTCGTTGTATCCAATTCCGTGTAAAGTAGCATTTACTGCTTTTCCCTGAGGGTCGAGTAGAGCCTTTAAAGGCATTACGGTGATTTCTGCGTGAAATTTCATCTTTGTTGGGTTTTATGCTGACAAAATTAAGGCATTTTTACCATTTATAAAGGCTATTGATTATCATTTTTAAACATCTTATCAGCAAAGTAAAAAACTACCGATAGGAAAATATACCACAGAATGATAAATGATAAGGATGCTTTTCTGAATATCGCAATAAATGCAATTGCTCCGCCTATAAGGATAAACTGTTTGTAGGCCAATTTTGGGTTTAACGATTTTAATTTCAACGAGAACATTGGCAACTCACAAACCAGCAGGAACGATTGTATTGCTACTATTGCAATAATTATTGTACTTGATGTTGTAATTGAACTGTAAAGACCGCTCCAGGTACTATCCAATCCAAAAACCAATCCGGCAATCAGAAAAGCGTTAGCAGGTGTTGGAAGTCCTATGAAAGATGATGTTTGGCGCTCATCAAGATTAAAAATGCCTAAGCGTAACGATGAGAATGCTGCCATTACAAATGGAATTGCCAATAACCAATGTCCGTCAAGCAAACCTTCTCCATGAGGGATACCAAGACTTTGCTTCATCAGTTGGAAAAGAATCATCGATGGAGCTACCCCAAAACTTACTACATCGGAGAGGGAGTCCAATTCTTTACCTAAAGGCGAGTAGGCTTTTATAAGCCTTGCAGTAAAGCCGTCAAGAAAATCGAGCACTCCTGCAATTAGAATAAACAAACCAGCCGCCTCAAGTTGTCCTTCGAACGATGCAACAATAGAAAAGCACCCTGCCACCAAGTTTAGCAATGTGATGGTATTTGGGAGATGTTTAATAGTATTTTTGATAGTTGACATAAAGGATTTTTTATTGAGCAAAAATAGATTTAATACAGCGATACTCCAAAATAATTAGCAAAAAAGGCCTAGTCCGCAGAGCTAAGCCTTAATGCCATTGTCGATATATCTATTCGAATTTCAAGGGTTTATCCACCTTCTCGTCAAGTAGTGCATAGTTTAGCACCTCCATAATGCTGTCAACATAGATAAACTTTAAGCCCTTGATGTACTGTGCATTTATCTCGGAGATATCTTTCTTGTTCTCGTCGGAAAGGACAATTTCAGTGAGACCAGTACGTTTTGCTGCCAGAATTTTCTCCTTTATCCCACCAACTGGGAGAACTTTTCCGCGCAGCGTAATCTCGCCAGTCATAGCAACGCTTTTACGAACTTTGCGTTGTGTTAACGCCGATGCAAGCGATGTTACCATGGTAATACCTGCCGATGGACCGTCTTTTGGTATGGCTCCTTCTGGAACGTGGATGTGAACATTCCACTTCTCGAACATATCTGAACTCAAGTTAAGGTTTTCGGCGTGCGATTTGATGTATTCCAACGCCAGCACTGCCGATTCTTTCATCACTTCGCCCAAATTTCCAGTGATAGTTAGGCTGCCTTTACCTTTGCTTAAGCTGGTTTCAACAAAAAGAATCTCGCCTCCAACCTCAGTCCAGGCCAAGCCTGTTACAACTCCTGCTAAATCGTTGCCTTGGTAAAGTTCCTTTGTATATCTAGGCACGCCAAGTATTGTTTCTGCATCCTTTGGAGTAAGTTTTGAATTGTGCTTTTCGTCGAATGCAATCTTTTTAGCAATGCTGCGGACTACCTTTGCAATTTTTTGGTTCAGATTTCGAACACCGCTCTCGCGTGTATAGTTCTGAATAATGGTTTCAATAATCTTGCTGTTAAGTACAACCTGATTGTCATCCAGTCCGTGTTCCTTTATTTGGTTTGGTAAAAGGTGACGTTTTGCAATTTCAACCTTCTCCTCCAAGCTGTAGCCACTAACCTCAATCATCTCCATACGGTCGCGTAGTGCTGGGCTGATAGTTGATATTGTGTTTGCAGTGGTTATAAACATCACTTTGGATAGGTCGAACTCCACCTCAAGGTAATTATCGTGGAAGGCAAAGTTTTGCTCAGGGTCAAGCGCCTCAAGCAACGCTGATGAAGGGTCGCCGTGGAAATCCTTTCCTACTTTATCAATCTCGTCGAGAATGATAACTGGGTTCGACGATTTAACCTTTTTGATACTTTGTATAATCCTACCGGGCATTGCACCGATGTATGTTTTACGATGACCGCGTATTTCGGCCTCATCGTGCATACCACCCAACGATATGCGTGCGTAATTTCTTCCCAATGCTCTAGCCACAGACTTTCCAAGCGAAGTTTTCCCAACACCGGGAGGGCCGTAGAGACAGATTATAGGCGCTTTCATATCGCCTTTTAGCTTAAGCACAGCAAGATGCTCAAGTATACGCTCCTTAACCTGCTCTAAACCAAAGTGGTCTTCGTCCAAAATCTCCTTGGCGTGCTTTAAATCGAAATTATCTGCAGTGTACTCGTTCCAGGGTAGGTCTAGCAATAGCTGAACATAGTTTAGCTGAACGGAATATTCGCCAGCCATTGGGTTCATTCGGTTTAACTTTGCTACCTCTTTATCGAAGTGCTCAGCAACCTCTTTGCTCCACTTTTTATGCTTTGCTTTTTCTTTTAAATCTCCAATCTCCTGCTCAACAGGGTTTCCTCCTAGCTCATCCTGAATGGTTTTCATTTGCTGCTGAAGGAAGTACTCGCGCTGCTGCTGGTCTAAATCAACCTTAACCTTTGTCTGGATATCGTGCTTTAGTTCCAGCATTTGAACCTCCTTGGAAAGGAATTCCAGTAGGAGCGAGGCTCTATCTTTTAGTAACGATTTCTCAAGTAGACTCTGCTTGTCAGGAGTTTTAATCTCGCTGTTAGAGCAGATGAAATTGATAAGCAACTTGTTGTTATCGATATTTTTAATTGCAAACGATGCTTCCTGTGGAAGATGTGGCGATAGGTTGATAATCTTGATTGTTAAATCCTTGATTGAGCCAGCAATCGCCTTGAACTCCTTGTCGTTCTCGTCGGGCAGAATATCCGAAAGTATGTTTACTCTTGCCATGAAGAATGGAGTATTGTCAAGATAGTCAATCACTTCAAACCTCGATACGCCTTGGAGAATAACCGATGTGTTTCCGTCGGGCATTTCCAGCACTTTTAGTACGTGGGCAATGGTTCCAATCTTGTACAAATCATTATTTTCAGGGTCTTCAACCTTTGCATCAATCTGCGAAATAACTCCAATAATCTTCTTTTTTGAAGGAAGACTTTTGATAAGGTTGATTGATTTTTCACGACCAACGGTAATAGGCATCACAACTCCAGGGAATAGCGTGGTGTTGCGCAGTGCCAAAATTGGAATAACATCGGGTATGTCCGATGAGTTTACCTCAGGGGTGTTGTCATCGGCAAGAATGGGGATAAAATTCACTTCCGAATCGCTCTCGTCGCTCATAAGTTGGTTTAAAACCTGTATGCTGTATTTTTTTCTCATATCAATTTAAATAAAAACAAAGTTGTGACAATGTGTCATTAATCCCGCAAAATTTTATCGGAATACATATAAGTCAATCCTTGTGCCAAACAGTTATGTCAGGTTTTAGGCTGAGAAAAGGTGTTGAGTTGATTAAAAGTTGCGGAATTCCTTGGTTTGCTCAAAAACCTCCAGTAAAATTTTTTTGTCGATATCCGATAACTTTATATCTCTGCGAGACATAACAATTTCGGCTGTTTCAAAAGCCTTGGCTGGTTGATAAACTGTAAAACCGCTGGCTCCGCCCCAGGCAAAACAAGGTACAAAGTTGCGAGGAAATCCGCTGCCAAAAATGTTGGAGCTTACACCTACAACTGTTCCAGTGTTAAACATGGTGTTAATCCCACATTTTGAGTGGTCGCCCATTATTAGTCCGCAGAACTGCAAACCAGTTTTGGCAAAACCTTTTTTCTGGTAGTTCCAGATTTTTACTTCAGCGTAGTTGTTTTTAAGGTTCGAGTTGTTGGTGTCTGCACCTAGGTTGCACCATTCTCCGATTACGGAGTTGCCCAAAAATCCGTCGTGCGCCTTGTTGGAGTAACCAAAAATTACGCTATTATTTACCTCTCCGCCAACCTTTGAGTGTGGGCCTACTGTAGTTGGGCCGTAGATTTTTGCACCCATTTTTAAGGCAGAGTGCTCGCCTAGTGCGAATGGACCACGTACAATTGAGCCTTCCATTATTTCGGAATCCTTAGCAATATAAATTGGGCCAGTTTCAGCATTAAGAATAGAGCATTCAACTCTGGCTCCCTTTTCAATAAATACTCTGGTTGGATTTAAAACTGTATTGGTTGATGATATCGGTTCCGATTTTCGGTTTTTTGTCAGGAGTTCAAAATCGCGCTCAATGGCTTCACCATTAAATCGGAAAATATCCCAAGGGTTCGATACTTGCAGAGTGCTTTTGTTATAGATCGTGGTATTGTAAAAATCGGAAATGCATGGGTTGTTTTTTGGAATAGACCTTAGTACACCAGCAATTACACAATTTTCAGAGATTAACGCATCGCCAGCTTTTAGTTTCAGAATTGCATCAACCAGATTTTTGTCCGGGCACACACCTCCATTAATCAGTAAAAACTCGGTGCTTGTTGTGTTCATTGGGTACTTCTCGGAAAGGTACTCCTTGGTTAGAAACGAACAGTTATCACCCAAATAATGCTTCCACTTTTCGGTGATTGTGAGGATTCCAACCTTAATCTCGGCCACTGGACGAGTGAATGTTAACGGTAGAAGATTTTCTCTTCTGATATCGTCGAAAAGTATATAGTTCCGTTCCATTTAGTTGTTAGTTTTAGTCTGAAATCTTGTGTCTAATGTCTGGCTTCTGTCATTGCAAATTTATTAAAACCTGAGGAACCTGAACTTAAAGCAATAAAAAAAGCTCTT
>CAZTVB010000106.1:0-7874 GCA_964616315.1 uncultured Rikenellaceae bacterium | reverse complement strand
AAAATATACCGTTTTTTATAGTTCAAAAATCATAGCACTATGGTAAAGTTACTTTTAATAAGCAACTCAACAAATGCAGGCGAAGCCTACTTGGAGCACCCAAAGGAGGAGATTAAAAAATTCCTGGGTAATGTAAAAAAGGTGTTGTTCCTACCCTGGGCAGCAGTAACCTATAGCTATGATGAGTATGAACGTAAGGTACAAGCACGCTTTAGCGAATTTGGAGTAGAGGTGGACTCCATCCACCATTACAGGAATACTAAACTAGCCATTCAAGAAGCAGAGGCAATAGTTGTTGGCGGAGGAAATACATTCAAATTACTAAAAACCATTCAACAGCACGATATCATTGAAACAGTGCGTAGCAAGGTTCTAAGCGGTACTCCTTACATTGGCTGGAGTGCTGGAGCTAACGTTGCTTGTCCAACAGTCTGCACAACCAATGATATGCCTATAACAGAGCCTGATAATTTCAACGCATTTAACTTGGTTCGCTTTCAAATAAACCCTCATTATCTTGATGCACACCCCACAGGACATGCCGGAGAAACCCGAGAACAACGGATTATAGAGTTTACGGAAATGGACCCTTACACTTACGTTGTGGGATTAAGAGAGGGAACCATGCTTCTATTAGAAAATGTTACCTTAACACTAAAAGGCCCCAAGCCCGCAAGAATTTTCAAAAAAGGAATGGCTCCAATGGAAGTTAATGCTGGCGACGATTTGGACTTCCTCTTTGAATAGGTTTACTATTGAATATCGACCGGGTTATTTATACTCGACAATATAAAATCGGTAAGTTTCTTTACTGATTCATCTGGAGTTTCCTTGTCGGTATCAAGTATTAAATCGGGATTCTTAGGAATTTCGTACAAATCACTTACTCCTGTAAATTGATAAACCTTATCAGGGTTGCCATCGGGCAATAAGGCCTTTTTATAAAGGCCTTTTGTATCACGCTTTATTAGCGTTTCCATACCACAACGCACCCAGACTGTTTTTACTTTGGGCGAATACGCCGCAAGTTCCTGTCTAATGCTCTCAAATGGATTTATTGCTGAAATTACAGATATTATATTATGCTTAAGAAGCAACTTGCCAACGATTCCCAGCCTACGAAGATTTTCAACCCTATCCTCGTAACTAAATCCTAAACCTTTGCAAAGGGTTTTACGGTAATCATCGCCATCCAATACCTCAATATTTAACCCTATCTGGGCTAATTCTTTTTGAGCCATTGTGGAAATTGTTGTCTTGCCCGAACCGGATAATCCTGTAAATTGAATCAAAAGCATTGCTCAAATATTATATTGCTTTTATCAATTTATAAAATCATACTAAAACAAACCATGTATTTGGGCATCAATCTTATTGATAATCAACCTTAAATCTTCCGGTTTTTCGGGAAAATTAAGGTTGTCAACATCAATAATAAGGAGTTTGCCATTCCTGTAGCTCTCAATCCAAGCTTCGTAACGTTCGTTAAGGCGTTGTAGGTAGTCTAAACGGATGTTCTTCTCGTAATCCCTTCCGCGCTTCTGAATTTGACGCACCAATGTTGGAACTGTAGCCCTGAGGTAAATAAGCAAGTCCGGTGGATTAATTAGCGAGGTCATAAGATTGAATAGCGCCAAGTAGTTGTTAAAATCGCGAGTTGACATAAGTCCCATTTGATGCAAGTTTGGAGCAAAAATATTGGCATCCTCGTAAATGGTCCTATCCTGGATTACATCCTCGCCTTTGCGATGTATATCAACAATTTGACTAAACCTGCTATTAAGGAAGTATATTTGTAGATTGAAACTCCAGCGTTGCATATCCTCGTAAAAATCGTTTAGGTACGGATTGTCATCAACATCCTCGTAATGGGGCTTCCATTTATAGTGTTTAGCCAATAAACCCGTGAGGGTTGTTTTCCCTGAGCCAATATTCCCTGCTACTGCGATATGCATAGTAATTAATTTGAGTTATACAGATTTAAGAAATCGTAAAAGTTACTTTTTAAAAGTACGAATAGTTTTTAAATCTGTCCGATTGCAAGTGGCAGTTTTTATTAACAATTGGTTTTTGTTGATGAATTGACAAGTAGAATGACGCCTAGAAGAGTATAAGCGTTGTGCATATCAAGGTTATTTTGCTAAATATCCTTTTTCCCTAACTGCGCATCAATCTCAATTAACTGTTCAACGTACTCCCTCGAATTCGATAAGCGAGGAACCTTGTTTTGTCCTCCGAGTTTTCCGCGCTGTCGCATCCACTCAAAATAGGTTTGCTTGGCAACACTACGCACAATAGGCATTTTAAGGGTTACGCCTTTATATCGCTTTGCCTCATAATCGGAATTAATGGAGCATAAAGCCGAATCGAGTTCCTGGGTAAATAGGTCAAGGCTATTCGGCTCAACATCAAACTCAACAATCCACTCGTGCGTGCCAGTTTCGTTACGGCTCATAAAAACAGGAGCAGCTGTATACTCACTAATTTGAGCACCTGTTTTCTCACAAGCAATTTTAAGTGCCTTTTCAGCATTATCAACAATAACCTCTTCGCCAAAAACATTGATAAAATGACGAGTTCTGCCTGTAATTTTGATTTTATGGGGAGCTTTGGAAGTAAAGGTAACGGTATCGCCAATCAAGTATCTCCACAACCCAGAGTTAGTGCTAATAACAAGAGCATAGTTTTTACCAATTTCAACATCGGCAACGGTCAATACTCTTGGATTATCCAACCCAACATCCTCAGCAGGAATGAACTCGAAAAAAATACCGTAGTCGAGCATCAGCAGCATATCATCGGTGGTGGGGTTGTCCTGAAGGGCAAAGAATCCTTCGCTGGCATTGTAGGCCTCCATGTAGTTCATAGAGGGCGAAGGAATAACCTGTTTAAACTGTTCACGGTAAGGAGTAAAACTTACGCCACCGTGCATAAAGAGCTCAAGGTTAGGCCATATTTCCAACAAGTTTGATTTACCCGTATGATTTAGCAAATGTTTAATCATAACTAAATTCCACGATGGAACACCTGCTATACTTGTTACATTCTCGGTTAAAGTTTCGCGGGTAATCATATCGAGTTTTTCCTCCCAGTCGGGGATAAGGGCAACTTTTGAACTTGGAGTTCTAATGAAATCAGCCCACCAAGGTTGATTCTCAATAAGTATTGCCGATAAATCGCCATAGTATGAATTCATGGAGAAATTATCGATTTGATGACTTCCTCCAAGAGTAAAACCTTTCCCTGATAGCAAGTTGTTGTTTGGATGCAGGTCGGTGTAGATTGCAATAATATCGCGTCCCCCTCTAAAGTGACAATCTTCTAAGGCTTCAAAACTAACCGGAATAAATTTGCTTTTGTTCTGAGTAGTTCCCGATGATTTTGCAAACCACTTTATCTCACTAGGCCAAAGCAAACTTTGCTCGCCCTGCCGTAATCTATCAATATAAGGCTTAAAACCCTCGTAATCTAATATAGGAAGCCTCCGTTGAAAATCCTCAACAGAGCGGATTGTTTCAAAATCATACTTTCTTCCATACTCCGTATCCTTCGCTTTGCTGAGAAGTGCAGTGAGGGTATCGAACTGAACCTCGGCTGGGTACTTTCGGAAAAGGTCAATCTGGTATAACCGTTTTGTATTTAACCAACCTAGAATTGAATTCAGAAATGGCATAGTTTTTTCAATTTTTCAAATCAATTCAAATCTACATTTTTATTTGAAATGAATCTAGCAACAACCAATGAATTAACAAAAAATAAGCAGCCATGGTTGGCTGCTTTGTATATAAATTTAGAAGATGAAACTTGTTAAAGTTTAGCCAACCTATTTGCAGCCTCAACCAGATCGTCGTGTTTAACAGCTAAATTAATGCGCAGCTGTTGCTTGCAAGTTTTATCGTGGTTGAAGAGTGAAATTGGGGTAACCGCTACCCCATGTTCCTTTACGAGTATCTCTGCAAACTCAATATCTTTTACAGCTGTAATAGATGCGTAATTCAAAATAAGAAAACTACCCCCAGAACTTGGAAGTACCTTAAATTTGGAATCCTTAATAATCTCAACAAATGCATCCCTATTCTTCTCAAGCAACTCCATATTTGGGAAAAGAGAACTGTAACGTGTAATATAATCGGCTATAGCCAGTTGGAATGGGTGATTCACTGAGTTCACAACTGCTCGTTGAATTTTTCTATACCGTTCCATAAGTGCTTTTGGAGCAAGACAATATCCAATTTTCCAACCTGCAACTCCTAGCGAGTGACTCAATGAACCAACAATAAACGTATTATCGGCTAATTTCGGGTAAAATGCTGCGCTCGATGCTGTAGAATCAGCATAAACAATTTCAGAAAGAGACTCATCGCTGATAACTCTAATTTTAGTCCCATTAATTAACTTCTGGAGATTCTCCATATCGTCGGCAGTTAAAACTCTTCCCAAAATATTGTGCGGGGTACAAATTAGAATAAGTTTTGTACGGGTTGTTATTGCTTTCTGAACCTCACTCCAATCTATTGGATTTTCAGCATCCTTTAGTTTAATAAAGATTGGGCGAGCTCCGCATATTTCAATGGCGGTAGCATAGTTGCTATACGATGGTTCAAATAATATTGCCTCGTCTCCTTCCTTAACTGATGATGCTATAGCAGTGAAAATGGCTTGCGTTCCACCAGCAGTAATGGTTATCTCATCGGCAGGGTTATAACTTCTAAAATACTTTTTGCTTATATAATCAGAAAGGGCATACCTTAGTTCAAATGTACCCTCCGCAGGGGCATTGCCTGTTACGGATTTTAGGTAAGCAAGAACCTTCTCTCCAAGTATCTCGGGGAAAGGAAACGAAGAAAAATCTCCCGATAAGTCAATTGCATTATAATCCTCGGCCAACTTAGACATGTTACCCTCTATTGAAAAATCTACTTCAGAATTTGTCTGCTTGGTCATAAATTTTCTTTTCTATAATGTAAAGATAACAAAATAGCGCATCCTACAAGGAATATTTTTGACATAGTTCAAAAAAACGGGGATGAACTGGTTAATAATTACTCGAAAAGTTGCTGAAGTACAGCCAGAGAATTAAACTCTAACGAACTGCCTAAGTGAAAGCGATAGTACCTAAGTATGCCATTAATTATATGAACACGCTGCTTGTGATTCAAAGATAACTCATCGACCTTGTAAAATGGAGTGTCAATAACATCGCTTATAAGTTTACTAATATCAGGCTCTAAGTAAAAGTTGTGTTGTGGTGGTTGTGCCACAAATGTTCCGTTTTTGTAATCGAAATATTTGGCAACATCAGTCCATAAATTTGAGGGAAAGAACCCTAGTTGCCTGGAGTGCTGCATTAAAAAAATAAGGTGAAAATTTGCTTCTCCACTCTGCAATATATCTAAAAGATGAATGGAGCTCTCTAGAAAATTATAAAATACTGGGTTTGGTTCCTCCTCCTTAACAGTTCTATAAACCACTTCGCTCAAAAAGAGAGCTATACTTCGTTTAACAGGATTAAAAGGTACCGTGCTCTGATTTATTGCAACAGCAACCTCCTTTAGTCGGCACAAATCGGTTCCAATTTTTCGGTAAAACACCAAGTCCAGAATTGCGAATGGCTGAAAATAAACAGCCTTTCCAGGTTGCTTACCCTTACCAAAAGCACCATTTACCATGAACGAAATTCGGCCAAAAGCCTCGGAGTAGCAATAGGCTATCATACTATTGTCCTTATACTTTATAGTATGTAAAACAATGGCCTTTGACTTATGCAGCATAGCGCTACTTTATGAAAAGAATTTTTGTTACAGTGCTCTGCCCCCCAGTTTTATCGGCACAAAAAACAAGATAAACACCAGTAGCAACCCTGTTCCCTTTTAAACTTTTACCATCCCACATAGCCATTCCACCTTCCGACATTGTTTCGTAAATAAGATTTCCGTTAATATCAGTAATCTTAACAATAGTATTCTCCACCAATCCCACTATGGTAATTTTCCCAGAATAACCTGGAGGAACAGGATTTGGGTACGAATAAACCTTGCCAAATCCTTTTGATGGTTCGCTTGCATCGCCCCGGTAAGCAACCATTCCCTTTTCTGTGGCAAAAAACACCTCGCCAGTTGTTGGATGAACTTTGATATCGACAATGCTATTGGTTGGCAAAGGGCTATTCTCAGCCGTGAAGTGCTGTAACTGCTTTGTTCCGTCGGCGTTAAAAAGAAATGCCCCAGACTTTGAAGTTCCAAACCATTTGCGATTTCCACCATCGACTGTGATTGAGGTAACTGATTCGGTTTCTAGCAAATAAACTGCAAGCCCAGGAACAACATCGGGTATCTTAATTTTTTGAAAATAGGTTCCGCCATCAAAAACCTTTTCGGAATTATAGCTTAGCAGTACCCCTTGATTACTGCCAAGCCAAAGGTAACCATCCTTGTCGAAAGCCATGGCGTTCAATTCAACATTAAATATATTACCCTCCCTGTCGTATGGTTTAATTTTGCGAAATAAATCATCGTCCTTGCTATCTATATCATTCCCTGGCATTAACACAAACAATCCTTCGCCACGAGGTAAAACCAACCACAATGCTCCAAAGGGGGAGTATCTTATTGTGGAAATTTTATCGGCATTTATAGCAGACGCGTATGGGAATGATACCCAGTTGCCATCGGCCTTACGAACAGAAATGGGATTTGCTACTTGTGCATTTGATACCCAGAGATTATTCTTATTGTCAAAAGCCAAACCACTAATTCTGCAAAATGGAGATCCTGGGAATATAGATTGTAACGAACTGTTTTCTGGAGTATAATGACCAACCTTTTCATCACCATTGAATTGATAAACACCGTGCCCCCAACTACCCACAAAGTAGTTTGATGGATTACGAGGGTCAAACTCAACCACAACAGCATCGTGCCTTTCCCAGTCGGTAAAATCGGACCACTGTTCATTTTTAAACCGATGAACCCTAAATATGTTCCATTGATTCGAAAAAGTAGCATCATACCCTCCCGAAGCAACAACAACTCTTTCGGAGCTTGCTCCTATTGCAAATGCTTTGTTGCTATCGGGGCCTTTTGGCTTATAGGAATTCTGAGATGATGTTGTTCCAATAACTAAACCAGCATCGCCATCGGCTATTGCAACCTCATCCACATCAATCGGTATTGCCCTATTGGGCTTAAAAGCCCACGGAAATGAATAGTTGGTAATTTTAGGTCCAAAAATGCCGTTGATACCATAAGTTGCAACACCAGCATTTGATGTTACAACCACTTTACCAAACCCTAATGCAACAGATTTAACACCTATGTAAGGTCTATCTAACTCAAACCAGCCAGCACCATTGTTCCTCCAAACAATATCATTGGACAATTCTTGATTCTCAACAGCAAAAATCGCTTCAGTTGAAGCGGAAAGGTCTACACACTCTGCGTCAGGATTTGCAAAGAAACTCTGCTTGGTCCACCTATCAAAACTAACTAATAGCGGGTCGGTGGTTAATGCAGTTAAAACTCCACTAACCGTTGCAGCCCAGAAATAGTTATTGTATGTGGCTAAACAATTTACTTTTAAGTTTTGACCTCCTTCTCCAAGAAAATAAGTATCCTTTACCTCTTTTTTCTCTGGGTCAATAACTACAATACCAAAATCGGTTGATGTATAAATCTTATCCTGGTAGAACAAAAAATGGTTGATAACCTTACTACCCAAAAGACTTTTCTCCTTAATATCAGGAATGTTTACAACTCTATCGGTATAGACTAAATCAATATTACCATTTTCATAACCTACTGCTAAAATTTTATTAGCACCCCCAAACGCAATTGCAGTAATACCTATATCGGTCAATCCATTAACCTTGGTAATTT
>CAZTVB010000105.1:0-7899 GCA_964616315.1 uncultured Rikenellaceae bacterium | reverse complement strand
ATATAGCACTTATGGATAAAAAAAACACCCAATCGTATGGGTGTTAGTAAAAATATTGTACATAATTAAGGTAAGGAGGTGCTAGAAATCGTTTCTATTTAAAATATAATTCAAGTATTTTGCTTTTAAGATGCACCCCATCGTAAAAATCTGATGTAGAAAGGCCAAGTTCGGAAGGGTTTGTTCCACCAATAATCTTTTGGTTTTTAAAATTTTGTTTAATAAACAATTCTACTTCGAATATACCTTTTGTTTCAGTTGATTGCTGGAATAACTGATATGTTTGCGGGTGATATGGTGGGATGAATAGTGTTATTTTGCATCCCTTCCCTTCAAGATAGTTAATCAAACACACTAATAATTGACATTGGCCTGGGTCTAGAGTGTTAAATCGTTCATCGTTACTTGAGTAGAAGTATTCAATGGCTTTTCTGTTTACTTCATTTTCATTGGCATTAACAATATTGTTTGGCAAAACTCTTGAGCCATCGGGCATAAAGGCGCTGCCAATTTTTGTTTCGAAAGTTTCGGATACTATAAACTCTTCCGATTTCCCTCTTAGTTTTATGGAACGTGCAAGGTACTTAACCGAGAACAACTCTTTAATCCATTCTTTATCCAACTCCCAGCGCGAAGGTATTTTTAATCCATTGTTGCAGTTGGTTCTTTTTATCATATCCACAAAATAGGAACGATTTACTAGCCATTGTTTTTCCGCAAAAGTGTTTCCTAGTAACCATTGGTCAACGCAAATAATAATGTTTTTAGGTAGTCTGCCCCATCTGTTTTCAAAAAGGTAAACAAACGAGTACATGTCCTGAAATGTGCAATTGGTAACCGATGCATTAAAGAAAGACTCATCGGGGAAAGATTTGTGCGATATGGCTATTGTCCTGCTCGACCCAAGAACCAATACGTTTGGTTGGTATGGCAACTTTTCAATCCATTGTCGTTTCAGCTCTCTGGAGTTTATGTTTACAGGGCCCCTAACAAAGTTGCCTTTAACTAACTCGTCGGTTAAATGGGGAATATGAGTTTTTCGCAGAGTATAGTCCGGGTCAATGGTATAGTTAATTCCGCCAATTAGCATAAGCGGAAGTATAACAATAAGTAATGTCTGCCTAACAACTTTCATCTCTAAAATTGAAAATAAATGAATATGCGGTCGGTTTGAAACGCATAAAGTATGGCAAAAATAAGCGAATAGTAAATTGCGTAACGATAAATTGGCTTAATGTGAGCAATTGCAAGTGGGTGTGTTCTGTTTCTCTGAAACCATTCCACGGAAAAAAGAGTAACAGTAAATAGTAATGCTATTGCAATTGATAAGATTCCCGTTGCGGAAATAATTGTTTCGCCACCTGATAGCGTAACAATTCTTGCAATAAAATGAAATGCCTGATTTATACTGCTTGCTCTGAAGAAAATGAAAGCAAAACAAACAACCATAAATGTTAACACAATCGTTCCCAATTTTGACACCTTACTGTTTGTCTCTGTGTGTTTCAAAGTAAATGGCTTTGATAGAATATAAACAAATCCGTGAATTGCTCCCCAAACCACAAAAGTCCAGTTTGCCCCATGCCAAAGGCCGCTAATAATAAATGTAGCCATTGCATTTAAACCATTTCTGAGTTTGGAGCATTTACTACCCCCTAAGGGGATGTATACATAATCCCGAAACCAAGTTGAAAGGCTAATATGCCAACGACTCCAGAATTCCCTAATGTTGCTCGAAAAATAGGGATTGTTGAAATTTTGCATCAAATCGAAACCAAAAATCTTTGCGGTTCCAATGGCAATATTGGAGTATCCTGCAAAATCGCCATAAATTTGAACTGAAAAGAGTAATGCGCCTAGCGCCAATGTTCCTGCATTAAATGTTTCATAATTGGCAAATATTCTATCTACAATTGGTGCAACTGAATCCGCTACGGCAACCTTGGCAAAGAAGCCCCAAAGCATATATCTAAACCCATCGGAGGCTATTGTGTAGTTAAATTCTTTCTTCTGAAAAAATTGTGGCAGCAGATGCTTTGCCCTTTCAATTGGGCCTGCAACAAGTTGAGGGAAAAAACTTACAAAGGCAAAAAAAGCAACAAAATCCTTCGTGGGTTCAAGCCTGCCTCGGTATACGTCGATAGTGTAACTTAGGGTTTGAAATGTATAGAAACTAATACCAACAGGAAGAATTACGTTTAAGGTTTGGATGTTTGTTGTATATCCGAGTTGTTCCATTAAATAAACTAATTCTTTCGCAAAGAATCCGTAGTATTTGAAGAAAAACAGAATCCCGAGGTTTGAGATTAGGCTTACAAAAAAAATCAGGTTTTTTCTAAACTTCTTTTTTGAGTAATATATATAATATCCGCAGCAATAATCAATAAAAGAACTAAGGAAAATTAGACTCAGGAAACGAAAATCCCACCAGCCATAAAAGAAATAGCTTACTGATAGTAAAAATATGTTGCTAAGAATTAGTCTTTTGCTAAAGAAATTCCAGTAAAGGAATAAGACAATAACAAAGAAAAAAATAAATTCAACCGAGTTAAAAAGCATCTTAATTAAAATGAAATGCTAGTTTAATGTCCACCCCCCTGAGTAATAAAGCTACCAGAGATAGAAATCTCCTTTGGTGTAACGCTAAGTACCGGTATTGGACTCTTGCTTAGCATTTGTTGTGCGTAGCTACCCAAAACAAAGTCGCTAAGTGCTATATTTTGTTCTGTCATAATACTTACCATATCGGCGTTAACATCCAATGCGTACTCAATGGTTATATCCGTAATATTATCGCCACGGAGGCTAGCGGTTTGGAATCGGATATCGCGTTCCTTTAGGTAATTGCATACCTGTTTAATGTATGCATTTAGTTTTAGGTCAATCTCGTCGGTTTGGAGAGTGGCTACACCAATTACGTGAACCTCGGCATTAAATGCCCTTGCAACCTCTGCTGTTACAGGGACTTTTTGGCGAGTATCAGTTGTTATATCAATAGGTAGAACTATTTTCTGAATATCGCGGGGCATTGAGCCGTGGCGGATTGTTATAACAGGATTGTCTGTGGCAGAGATAATGCGGAACGCATTGCTCCCAATAAAAAACTCCTCGAACCCCGATGCCCCATGTGTAGAGCAAATTATCACAGAATTATCAAACGCATGGGCTTGGTTTACAACCTCGCGGTATATTTTTCCTTTTTTTACAATATAGGTAAGGTTTGCGCTTTCTAGCATTTTGGGCGAGTACTCTGCCACAAGTTCTTCAAACTTTTTTTCGGCACTTTTATGTTCCTCCTCAAATCCACCGGGGGTTAAATCGGTAGGGTATTTCTGAACGTAAACCATTTGGATATCGCAGTTGAACTTGTTGGCAAAGGTTATTGCTAGGCGTAATCCGTTAACAGATTCTTTCGAGAAATCGATAGGAACAATTATGTGCTTCATGACTTTAGGTATTCTGGTTAAGTGAAAGCAAATCTACATCAAATTGAGGAATTAACCCAAAAACTACTGTAAATTCATTAAGGTAAAAGCAAATAGCCAGAGTTTAGTCTCTGGCTACTGCTTTATTAAAATGCATTAGGCTATTAGAATCCAGCATCCAAACTACGGATAATCCCTGCCGTTTCCAATGCTTTTCGTAGCGAAGCAACGTTAACCGAAACAACTACAGCTACCTTGTACTCTTTGCCAACGCGAACAATGTCCTCGGCAGCAATAGCTCCATTGCTGGCAATGTTAGCATACTTTAGGTATTCGCCGCCAGTTTCGAAAAACTTATCGAAATAGGATGCCTTTTCTTGTTGAACGCTTGCGTTGCTAACAAGGGCAACTTGTCCGGGAATGCCTGGTTTGCCAGCAAACCCCTTAAATATTACACCATGGACGGCGTTCTTTTTTGCTCTATCCATTGGGAGTTTTGGGTCGCTGGTGTATGTCCAGACTTTAACAAGGTATGTCCCTTGAGTTCCTGTTGGCATAGCTTCAAGCTCATACCTGAAACTTTTTGTGTCGGCATCGGCCGCTTTCTTTGATGTTGCACATGATGTGGCAATTAGGGCAACTAATGCTAATGTGCCAAAAAAAAGTTTAGTCTTCATATTACATAGGTTGTTTTAAAGGATTATTATTTGATTTGTCGGATAAGCATTCCGGGGTAGAATTTTCCCATACCCTTAAAGATAGTTTTATCAACTAAAGGAGCGGCGGTAGCAGTACTATCTGCTGCTACTTCCTCGCCAGCCATATAGCGGTTATCCCAGATTGGCTGGTCAACCCTAACAATACCTTTTCTCACATACTTTGTTCTGCCCTCATCGTCAATGGTTTGCTCAAGCACCTCGTAACGGTCTCCCTTTTCCAAGCCCTCTTTCAAACCAATCTTGGCAGATATTGGGTCAACTTCATATAGAGGAGTTTTAGTTTTAAACACATCGTGGGCACGTTGCAGTTTTGCAATAACAGCGTCAATTGCCTTAACTGTTGCTATGCGTACAAGTTCATCCTCAGATTTTGTTGTGAATATTGATGATTGGAGGTCAGCCCAGGCTTTATCGAATCCTACAAGTTCAAGTTTAAATAGGTCGGTACTATCAAATGCTTTTGCACGCTCGGGCGAACTGTCGTAGGAGTCGTTCCACATATCCTGGTAGAATACAGCTGCAATAGAATCGTTCCAACGTAGTTTGTAAAGGTAAGAGTTAGCCTGAATTACGTAACCTTTCGATGCAACATCGGCAGCAGTAGATCCAACATCGGCTAACAATTTAGCATTTTGCCCGCCAAATTCTTTAAGTAACGATAATCCGCGTTTTGCTGCGGCCATAACCTCCTCCTTGGGGATATACTTAAAGCGAGTAACCACAACAAACGTATTGGATATTAGCTCTTCGCCTGCATCGGCAAGCATGGCTTTACCCCTAACGCTGGCTTTTGCAATACTTGCTTGCATCTCTGTAGCATCGTACTGTCCTCTTTCCCCAATTAGGTTCATGTTGAAATTGCCACTTTCATCTCTGCCATACCACTTAGCCACAATTTGTTGAGGAATTTTGTTTTCCTTAAAGAATTTTTGAATGATTTGTGGCAAATCCTGAGTATCGGTTGTATCAACAAGCCCTCCAGTGGTATAGGAGAGTAACGATTTTCCAAAAGCATTGCCACCACCTTTCTTTTTAGCAACTTTTTCTTCTTCTGGAATAGGGTAATCTTTTGGGTTGAATGACCGGATGGAAATATTGTGGTCGTTAAACTTTTCGGGAATAGGAGTAGAGTTAAAGCTTCGCTTAATGGTGTCCGCTTTAACTAATCCTGCATCGTCAAGCATAATAGTATATAGCGAACTTCTTCTATATGAGGTGCTTTGTAGTTTGTTGTCGTCTTTTTTAATTTCCTGAGCAACTACAGTTGCCGTAGCCAACATTAGGATTGCGATGGCTATCGTTTGTGTTATTTTCATCTGTTTGAAATTTTGTTAAGTAATTTATTGTCAATAGAATAATGTTTAAAATTTTACTTTCTTAACTAGTTTATGCCGATGGAATGCCCATATTCTAATCATTTTGATTGAGGTAAGGTGCTACATGGGCATTTCATAGTATTTTGATTGTGTAAGTTGATTTATTATTTTGAATACCAATTTATCAAAAAAAACAAATTGACTCCAAACTGAATGACCGAATTTTGACAATACACAAATTATTTGGGGTGTAGTTGTTGATTACTAATGTGAAAGATTAATCCCAGGTAAATTTAACCGAGAAATTTTGTGGGTTTGAACCTTGTGTTTTTTGGTATGTCACGTTTTTGCAATTTACAAGTTCAAGGGCTTTAATGCACCAACCAATAGTCCTATAATCTAGTATCTCGCTCGATTTATGTAGTTTGGTGGCTGTAAGTATGATAGATTTTTTATTTACTTCCGATATCTCAGCATCAACAGGCCTGTAGTACATTGAAATAATCCGTTTGGCCGCTTTCATTAGCGACTGGGGGCTCGCAACGAGTAAAAAAACCTTGTAGACGCCTTTTAATGCAAAATTGGCGCTGAACTTTCCTACTTCTATTGCAGCTTTTTGCTCATTTCCTCCAAAAAACATGTTGGCAATAGTTTTAAGCGGAGTGTAGTAGTGTTTTTCTACATCGAACCAATCTGAGGAGCTAATTACTCCACTGTAAAGCAACTGACAATCGTTAGGGAGTGTGTTAAACCAATCATTATAACGCTCAGGATACTTTTCTTTCACATAGGTACGGGTCGAAATCAATCCTGTACCTTTAACCTCTATGCCGTTCATTGTTGTTGCTTTTGGTTCTCTATGCAATTTAGGTATATTTTTGAATCGATATCTAGGGTTTAATAATATTTATTGAAATTGAAGAGTAATCGTAATAAATTAAATGCATTTAGTATGTAACCCATAATTTAGTATTTTTGTGACAAATTTTGTTGATATGGATATTGTACTTAGCGGAATACGCTCTACTGGAAAACTGCATTTGGGCAACTATTTTGGTGCTTTGCAGAACTTTGTAAAGATGCAGCACGAGAACAAGTGCTACTTCTTCATTGCCGATTACCATTCACTTACAACACACCCCACCCCTGAGGATTTGCACGGGAATGTTAAGCAGGTTTTGGCCGAGTATATTGCCTGTGGATTAGACCCAGAAGTATCAACCCTATATATACAGAGCGATGTTCCTGAGATTCCTGAACTTTACCTTTTGTTAAATATGAACGCCTATAAGGGCGAGTTGGAGCGCTGCACCTCGTTTAAGGAAAAAATCCGTAAGCAACCCGACAATGTTAATGCAGGATTACTTACATACCCAACCCTTATGGCTGCAGATATTCTTATTCACAAGGCTCATAAGGTTCCTGTGGGTAAAGACCAAGAGCAGCACCTTGAAATGACCCGCACATTTGCGAACCGCTTCAACCGTATGTACAATGTGGAATATTTTCCAGAGCCTGTTGCGTATAACTTTGGTAAGGAATTGGTTAAAATTCCTGGGTTAGATGGGTCTGGCAAAATGGGGAAATCCGAAGGTAATGCAGTTTACCTATCGGATGATGCTGAAACTATCCGCAAAAAAGTTATGAAAGCCGTTACCGATTCGGGTCCAGCTCAACCCAACCAGGAGAAACCAGAGGCCATTCAAAACTTATTTACCATAATGAAGGTTGTTTCCAGACCCGATACCTATCAGTTTTTCAATGATAAGTACAATACATGCGAAATCCGCTATGGCGATTTGAAAAAACAGTTAGCCGAGGATATTATCAAAGTAACATCTCCAATGCGCGAGAGAATTGAAGCAATACTTTCCGATGATGCCTATTTGAGGAAAGTGGCAAAAATGGGTGCCGAAAAGGCTCGTGCAAGTGCATCGCAAACTATTAAGGATGTTCGTCAGATTATAGGATTCAGACAATTTTAAATTGGAAGCCCCGACTAGGGGCTTTTTTTATGCGAGTACCCCACGTAAATTTTGTTGTGGGCTTTTGCGTATAGTGCGTAAGCGTAAAACATAACAAAAAAGCCCTATAAATAGGGCTTTTGGTTTAGTAGCGGGGACAGAGCCTGTCCGCTAACCAGCGGAACTCGAACCTGTGTCCGCCGGCTGGCGGATATGAGCCCAGCGAGCTAGGGTTTAATGATGGAGCGGATGAATAGCCTTCCCTTGGCGGTTTTTAGCTGTTTTTCCCTAGCCAACGCCTCCTCCTTGGTGCTAAACTCTTCGTGGTAGATGAGTTCCCATGGTTGAAACTTGGCCGTCCAGCCCTTATTTTGGGGATGATTATGTGCGCTGAGCCTACTGTTTAGGTCAGATGTGTATCCCACGTAAATTTTGTTGTGGGCTTTTGCGTATAGTGCGTAAGCGTAAAACATAA
>CAZTVB010000104.1:2344-7927 GCA_964616315.1 uncultured Rikenellaceae bacterium | reverse complement strand
AGGAGTTTATGCTTAAACCCATGAACTGTCCTCATCACTGCGAGATGTACAAAACAAAGCCACGCTCCTACAAAGATTTACCTTTACGCTTAGCTGAGTTTGGTACAGTTTACCGTTACGAGCAGAGCGGCGAGTTGCATGGTTTAACTAGGGTTCGTGGATTTACTCAGGACGATGCGCATATTTTCTGCCGCCCTGACCAACTAAAGGAAGAGTTTATTAAGGTTATTGATATTGTACTTTACATATTCAAAACCCTTAATTTTACTGATTATACAGCACAAATTTCGCTTCGCGATCCTAATAATAAGGAGAAGTACATCGGCTCCGACGAGAACTGGGAAAAAGCCGAAAGTGCAATTGTTGAGGCTGCTGCAGAGCGTGGATTAAAAACTGTTACAGAACTTGGCGAGGCAGCATTCTATGGTCCTAAACTCGACTTTATGGTTAAGGATGCAATCGGTCGTAAGTGGCAGCTTGGAACAATTCAGGTTGACTATAACTTGCCCGAGCGCTTCCAACTTGAGTACATTGGAGCAGACGATAAGCGCTATCGCCCAATTATGATTCACCGTGCACCATTCGGTTCAATGGAACGTTTTGTGGCGGTTTTAATTGAGCATACAGGTGGTAAATTCCCGCTCTGGTTAACTCCAGATCAGGCTGTAATTCTACCTATTAGCGAAAAATATAACGAATACTCAAAAAAAGTTTTGAATTTCCTAAATAATTCCGATATTCGCACGCTGATTGACGACCGAAACGAGAAGATAGGTAAGAAAATCAGGGACAACGAGTTACGTCGAATTCCGTACTTACTAATTGTGGGTGAAAAAGAGGCAGAAGCCAATTCAGTTTCAGTTAGGGTACAAGGAGTTGGTGATAAGGGTCAAATGACACTCGACGAATTTGTTGCGTTTATTAAGGATGAGGTAAATAAGCAGTTACAATAAAACCTAGTATTAACTAAAAAAGGAGGGTAAAACCATAGCAGCACCTAATTTTAATAGGAGAGTGGACGATGATAATAAGGTTCTAATCAATGAGGAGATTAGAAGCCGGACTGTCCGCTTAGTTGGCGATAATATTGAAAACCCGGGGGTTTTTCCTATCGATGCCGCTCGCAGAATGGCTCAGGATATGGAGTTGGATTTAGTGATGATTTCTGATAAAGCCGATCCACCTGTTTGTAAAATTATCGATTACCAGAAGTTTCTTTATCAACAGAAAAAGAAGCAAAAGGAGATTAAGGCTAATGCCCAGAAGGTTGTTGTGAAGGAAATTCGTTTTGGTCCCAACACCGATGAGCACGATTACAATTTCAAGTTGAAACATGCCGAGAGTTTCCTTGAAGATGGTGCTAAAGTTAAGGCATACGTTTTCTTTAAGGGACGTTCAATCCTTTTCAAAGAACAGGGAGAAATTTTGCTGCTGAGATTTGCCCAGGATTTAGAGGAGGTTGGTAAGGTTGAGCAGTTACCAAAACTTGAGGGGAAACGGATGATTATGATGATATCATCTAAAGGAACTAAAAAGAAGAAATAGATTTAAACCCAATAATAATTTTTTAGAATGCCAAAAACAAAGACTCACTCCGGAGCAAAGAAAAGGTTTTCTTTAACCGGTACAGGGAAGATTAAGAGAAAGCATGCCTACAAGAGTCACATCCTTACAAAAAAGGAAACTAAGCAAAAACGTAGCCTTACTCACGTTGCTTTAGTTAGCAAAGTTGATGAGAACCGCGTTTTAACTATGCTTGGTGTGAAGTAGGTTGTTTTATTTTAATCGTTTATTTACTTATTATTTATTAACCAGAGTGAATTAGCACGAAGAGTCCGAAAAGGGCCGCTAACCATTCAAAAATGTTTAAACAATGCCACGTTCAGTCAATTCAGTTGCATCAAGAGCAAGAAGAAAAAAGATTCTTGAGCAAACCAAAGGAAATTTCCTTGGAAGAAGAAGCGTTTACACCGCAGCTAAAAACACCTTAGAGAAAGGTCTTGGCTACGCTTATCGCGATCGTAAGAAAAAGAAAATTGAATACCGCGCTTTGTGGATTCAACGTATCAATGCTGCAGTAAGACCTTACGGTATGACTTACTCAGAGTTCATTGGTAAAATCAACAAACAAGGTATCGCTATTAACCGTAAGGTATTAGCTGACCTAGCAATGAATCACCCAGAGGCTTTCAAGTCTATTGTTGATTCTTTAAAGTAGATTTATCTATCTTAAAATATAAAGGGAACCGCATTTGCAGTTCCCTTTTTTTATTAATTAACATTGTTTTGATTCAACATAGTAGGTTGTTTTATATATTGCGTAAAATTCCATTCGATGTTAAATATTGCAATTATTGGTTACGGAAAAATGGGACACGAGATTGAGGCTATTGCCTTGGAACGTGGACATTCTGTTGTTCTCAAGATAGATGCTACGAACCAGTCCGATTTATCTGAATCGAACTTAAAAAGTGTTGATGTAGCCATAGAGTTTACATCGCCACATACTGCAAAGCAAAATGTTGAACTTTGCTTAAGGGTAGGAACTCCTGTTGTTTGTGGAACAACGGGATGGAACGATGAGGCTGCCAAAATTATTGAGAGAGTTAAGGCTGGAGAGGGAACGTTTTTCTTTGCATCGAACTATAGTGTTGGTGTGAATATCTTTTTCAGACTTAATGCAATGGCTTCAAAGCTGCTCGCTAAGGTTGGAGGATACAATGTTGGTATACAGGAGATACATCACTCTCAGAAGTTAGATGCTCCGAGCGGTACAGCAATATCTATTGCAAATGCCATAACAGCGGAAAACCCAAGTTTAAATGGTTGGAAATTAGTTCCAGATAAAGTTGATGGTAAAATACCCATCGAGGCTGTTAGAGAAGGAACGGTTCCTGGAACCCACATTGTTAACTTTGAGTCTGAGCAGGATCAGATTGTTCTATCGCACATTGCCAAGAGTAGGAAGGGTTTTGCTATTGGTGCTGTATTGGCTGCAGAGTTTATTGCAGGGAAGAAAGGTTTTTATAATATGGATAACCTTCTAAATTTCGACTAGTTAATTATAAGTGTTATTTTTACAGAATTATTCAATATTGATGATATGATAAATAAGATTAAATCGTTCTTGAAACACAAATACTTTAAGTTTGGCTTTGCTGCTGTAATATTTATACTTTGGGTAATTTGGATAGGAAACTACTGGTTACTACTCGGCTTGCCAATTATTTTTGATTTCTATATTACCCAAAAAGTAAACTGGACATTTTGGAAGAAACGTGGACAGAAGAAAACCGTTCTAATTGAATGGATAGATGCCATCATTTTTGCTGTTGTTGCAGCAACTCTTATCCGCATGTTCTTTATTGAGGCATATACCATTCCAACCTCTTCAATGGAGAAGAGTTTACTTATTGGTGATTATCTGTTTGTAAGCAAGGTTAGTTACGGGCCTAAACTTCCAAATACACCAATATCATTCCCTTTTGTACACCATACATTGCCTTTATCCAAAACCGCAAAATCATTTATAGAATGGCCCCGTTGGCCCTATAAGCGTATTGCAGGATTAGGCAAAATACAGCGTAACGATGTTGTGGTTTTCAACTTCCCCGAAGGCGATACGGTTGTATTGCAGGATCCAAACTCCAGTTATTACACTCTCGCAAGGATTTATGGTGCCGAAAATTTGAAGAAAAATTACGATGTTATATATCGCCCAGTTGATAAGCGCGAGAATTACATTAAACGATGTGTTGGTTTGCCAGGCGATACCATTCAGGTTAAGCATGGTCAACTGTATGTTAATGGGCAGGAGCAGGTTAAGATTGGTAAGCGTCAGTATAACTACCAAATAAAAACTAATGGCTCTGCCATTAACCCTATCAGGTTTGAGCAACTTGGCATTTCAAAGGCAGATCAAGGATATAGCCCTACGGGTGGTTTCTACCAAATACCATTAACCGAGGAGGCTTTGGAGAAAATTAAGGGTATGAGCAATGTGGTTGAGGTAGTGAGAAATGAAAATACCGATACGTTGATGATGTGGAAGCTTATTTTCCCTCATAATCCTAACTATACCTGGAATGAAGATAACTACGGGCCGCTTTGGATACCAAAAAAAGGAGTTACTGTTGACTTAAACCTTAATAATTTGCCAATTTACGAACGGATTATCGATGTTTATGAGAACAACGAACTTGCTGTTCGTAATGGCGAAATCTATATCAACGGTCAGTTGGCGAAAACCTATACCTTTAAGATGGACTACTATTTTATGATGGGCGATAATCGCCATAACTCCGCGGATAGTCGTTTCTGGGGATTTGTGCCAGAAGATCATGTGGTTGGAGAAGCTTCGTTTGTGTGGCTATCGCTCGACAAGGATAAGAGTTTCCCACGTAATATTCGTTGGAGTAGAATGTTTAAAGGAATTCACTAACATAGTTATATAAAATATTGCCCTCGGGGAAATTCCTCGGGGGTTTTTATTTTAAAAGGATGCTTATTTTTGCCGTATTATTTTTGAAATTATAATAACTCAATGAGTAATTCTGCCATACTATCCATAGGCTATTTGCCCCCTGTACAGTATTTTGCCAAGTTAATACAGTATCAAAATATATATATTGAATCGGCCGAAAACTATACAAAACAAACTTACCGGAACAGGTGTGTTATACTCGGTGCAAATGGTTCAATTTCCCTTACCATTCCTGTGGTTAAAACCCAAGGCAATCATACGCCCATTAAGTTGATAGAGATTGATAATTCAACTCTATGGCAAAAGAATCACTGGAAGACCATCGAGTCGGCCTATAGAACTTCAGCCTACTATGATTTTGTGGCTGATATTCTGGAACCATTTTATAACAAGCGTTACACCAACCTTTTTGAGTTTGATTCTCTGTTTATGAATGCAATTTTCGATTTCTTATCTATACAACCAAACATTCATATTACAACACAATATATACCTAGTTATGAGGTTGATTTTCGTAATTCAATTTCACCAAAGGTTGATATTTCTGAGGATAAGCAATTTGCGCCCGCAGAGTATTTTCAGGTTTTTTCCAATAAATTTGGTTTTGTACCCAATTTAAGCATTATCGATTTGCTTTTTAACGAGGGACTTTCTGCAATAGAAGTAATTGAGGCCTCAATAAAAAAGCCTACCATTTAGATCGGTAGGCTCGAAAAAAGTGTTATAACAAATTAAAACCTAAATCCAAGGGTAACCAGAAATCGCCCATCTTTTATTTTAGTATCAACAGGGTTGGCTCCTGAATAAAAAACGTACGATTCTTTCTTCACGGTGTGTAAATAGGCCATATCTATTGAGAAATTACCCGACCTGTAGCCAACACCACCAGAGTATTGCGATATGTTTGCCTTGTCGTTTATAAATCCACTCTTATAAGGCGATGGGTAAAATGCATACCCTCCTCTTAGGGCAAAATCGCCAATACGGTACTCTCCTCCAAATCTAAAATTGAATACATTTCTGAAAGTATTTTCTGCTTCAATATTTAAATCGTTTAAGTTATCGCCATCACCACCATTACTAAATTTCATAGAAGCATA
>CAZTVB010000104.1:0-2334 GCA_964616315.1 uncultured Rikenellaceae bacterium | reverse complement strand
GCATAGTTCACTCGCTCAACATCAATGCTAATAAGGCCTTTGCCTTGGAAGATATAAGCAAAACTTCCAATAAACTTGAATGGGGTTTCAAAATCGTACTCGTAATTTCCAAGGGGAGATTTACTTGTTGAGTTTTTTTCTACGCCATTAATATCAAAATTTGATGTTATCGAATAGGAATACTTTTCGTCGAATGAAAAGAATGTTGGGGTATGAATGCCTAGTCCTATTCTTATTGAAGGTATTGGAGTATAAATTCCTCCAATTTTAAAGTTATACCCAGCTCCCCTAACTTCGTAATACTGGTTGTAATCCATATAGTAAAATCGATTTCCAAGGCTTAGTTCTGGATTTGTTTCAAAAGCATCTTCTTTATAAGTGGCATTATAGGTATAGCTAAAATCGGAAATGCCTAACGATGCTCCAATGAAAAGTTTGTTTGAGATATTCATTGCAAAGGAGATATCATAAGTTCCGCTTCCGCCTTTAGAGTTTGCAATGTTCTGTTGAGTGACTCCATCGCCATTTAATAATGCTGGCATATATTCTGTCCCATTGCTTCCTGCTATTGTATCAAAAAGCAGATACGTATTCCAGGCCATAATTACTTCCCATGGAGCTCCTCCATTTTTAAATGGAGTTTTATTATCATCGTCAAATAAATCCTCATAGTAATATCCACTGGCTCTTTCAGCAAAGTAGTCCATGATTGAATTTGTACTATTATCACCTTTAGAATATGAGTTTGTATGGAAATCGTTTGTTCTGCTATAGCCAAATCCAATATTGTAGTTAACGATTCCATTTTCTTCAGCTTTGTAAGGGTTAAAAGAAAGAACAATCCCTACATTATCAAATGATAGTCTGTTTTTTGAATCCGATGCGCTAAGCCCATTATAGGACGATTCAATACTGCTATGCTTAAATGAAGGAGTAATGGTAAATTCTGATGATTTATACACTCCAAGTCCTGCTGGGTTGATAGATGTTGAAGTAAAATCGGCACCGAGGGCTCCAAATGCTCCACCCATCGATACAAATCGGGCAGTACCTCCATTTAAGGTTTGCGAGTATCTAAGTCCATCGGCCAATGATTGTGAAAATAAGTTGCTACCTAATGAAATAAATAGCCCTGCTATTGTAATCTTTATAAATGACTTTTTCATAGTCCGAAAAATTAAAATTCAGTAATTATATTATATAGGGGACAATTACTATCCCCTATATAGATTTTTATCGTCTTCTTGAGTTTGAACCAGATGATGAACTCGATGAACTCGATGAACTTGACGATCTTCCACTGGATCCGCTGTTACTGCTACCAGATGATGAAGATCTACTATCAGAGCCTGATTGTCTATAGCTTTCATTGTTTCTTGACGAAGAAGAGGTGTTAGTTGGTGTATTTACTCTTTCTGGCCTATTGTATGTTGGGGTAGTGCTTCTACTTCCAGAAGAATTGCGATTTGCTCCAGACACATTGCTATTCTGTGAACCCTCTGTTCTCCTAGAACTATATTCCGTAGATGTTCTTGTTCTTCCGTTTGATTGGTTGTATGATCTTCTGGTCGGTTCGGAAACACCAATTTCTCGTGTAGGTCTTTCAGATACTCGGCGCGTATTGGTACCGTCAACTCTCCTTGTATTTGATGATGCTTGGTTATTCCCATTATACTCACGCCTTCCATTGGATTCAGAGGTTGGAGTTACGCGTGTTTGTGTTCTACGAGTAGAAACAATAGGATTTAAACTTGAAGTACTCCCATCTCTGCGACGCGATACAACAGTTTGACTACCATCGGTTGTTGTGCTTATACCTGTTCTACGTGTTGTGTAATTGTTGGTTCCATTCACTCTTCTACCATAGTAGGAGTTGTTTGAGATATTATTTGAGTTGTTTCCAGTCCAATATCCATTGTTCCAGCCCCACCAGTATGAGTCGGTGTAATAAGGATTGTATCCGTAATAATTATAGTTATAGGGGTAATTCCAGTACCAAGGGTTGTAATTCCAGTAACCATAGTTCCACCCAAATCCAAACCCAACGCTGAAATTATTTCTAGGCCAGCCAAACATTGAAGAAATATAGCGGGGTTCAACCCAAACCTGATTACCCATAACAACTATATTATAAAAGTATGGGTCGTAGCCTTGTGCATACCAGTAATCGTCAGAATAATAGGTCGACCAGTTTTCTATTCCATAGTAAGGATCACTTAAACCTCTTAGCCTACGTTCATAAGATTCTTGGTAGGAATCAGAAAGGATTCTATTGTAAGGATTGGTATCCTCTGCTTTGTATATTACGGTATCATTTTTGATGCTATCCATATT
>CAZTVB010000103.1:5981-7944 GCA_964616315.1 uncultured Rikenellaceae bacterium | reverse complement strand
GAGTATCTAAATATTTCGCCTGATAGTATTCGGGTTTATATTGATAACACCTCGAAAGCTGCAAAAGGAGGATTTGCCGTGGGTGGTTTAAGTGGCACAAAGAGTCCCCAAACTAATTACTTTAAAGTTACTGCCGACTCTACCTATTTCAAGAATACCGTTCTTTCAGAGGGAGATATGTTGGTTGCAGGTAACGTAACAACAAACGTAGGTATTTCCTCTGGTCTTCTAACAGATATTCTTGGCAATAAATACAGAACTATAACACTTGGCCCTCAAACTTGGATGGCAGACAATCTTATATCTACTCAATATTCAAATGCAATTCCAATAACTCCAACAGAAGTTTTTGCTTACAATAACTCTGCTTGGCCTGATACTATTGCAAACTATGGTTTGCTTTACACTCAAACAGCAATAAGTTCTGGAAATGTTTGCCCTGATGGTTGGCGACTACCAACGCATACCGATTGGGAAGACCTTTTCAAGTTTATTGGAGGTAGTGAGTGGATGAGTAATTCCCAGGAATTAAGTAGAAAACTATCCGAAAAAGGGACAATATATAGCGTTCCTGCTGGTTTTTGGATTAACGATTTCGCACAAACTAATACCACCGGTTTTTCTGTGCGCCCTGCAGGATATGCTGATTTTTCAGCCAGTTGGAGTTTTTATATGATAGGTACTATTGCCAGTTTTTGGGTTGATGGAGGCGCCGAGACTGTTCAGCTTTATGGAGAATCTGGAGGTATGTTAATGCTTCAGAATGCTCAACCAAATAGCGCAAATTCAATTAGGTGCATTAAAAATTAGTAAATACAATAACCCCGCATAATAAAAAAAGAGCCGCAAAAGCGGCTCTTTCCTTTCAATAAATCTTCATTTATTATTTGACATCGGTCATTATCTTTATTATTCCAAGAACCCCAATCATCTCACCATTATCTTCAATGAGTGGCATAAGAGTTAGAACGGCTTTGTGTTCTTCATTATCTGTTAGAACTAAAGTAATAATCTTGTTTGTAATTGGAGTCCTATTTCGCATTACGTCATTATCAAAACTTGCAATAATTCTAGCCTGGTCGCCTGAAAGAAGGTCGAAATCGGTTAATCCGACAGCATCTTCAACTGAAGAAATGTTAAGGAGATTAATCATGGAGTTACTAAGGCGTACATAGCGTCCATCAATGTCTTTTTGGTAAATTAAATCGGGAGAGTTCTGAAGTAAACTGCTAAGAATTGACTTGTCCTCCCGTAGTTGTGCCTGAATTTCTTCCTGCTCGTGGCGCTTGCGCTCCATTTCTTCTTGGGTAGCGTGGAGTTCCTCCATGTTCTGACGCATTTCCTCTTCTTGGGCCTTCATCTCTTCTGCTTGTTGTTGAGTACGAGCAAGCAACTCTGCTGTTCGAATGTTAATTCTCACGCTAGAAAGGGTAGAGGCAATGCTAGTGGCAATTTTCTCAATAAATTCAATATGATATTTTTCGTATGTGTTGAATGTTGCCATTTCAATTACCCCCAGAACATCGTCGTTTACTTTTAGCGGGACAAGAATTATGTTACGTGGGTTTTCTTCTCCTAGTCCTGATGTTATTTTGATATAGTTCTTTGGAACATCCTTCATGACGATGGTTTTGCCCTCAATAAAGCATCGGCCAACCAAGCCTTCGTTCGGAAGCACGGTTTTTTCCATAAATTTTCTTCGGTCGTATGCGAAGCAAGCCGACATATCGAGAGCAGGATTTTCTTGGTCGTTGTCGTTAATGATGAATATGCCTCCTTGTATAGATTTTGTGTATGTAACCAGGTTCTTGATAATTAGGTACGACAATTCGTCCAAATTATCGTTATGCTGGCGTAGCACCTCGCCAAACATTGCCATACCTTGGGTTGCCCAAATTTGTTGTTCTTCTTCCTCTTTTCTCTTGGCTTCTGCTTCCTTTGCATTAACAAGGCTTTTTTGCAT
>CAZTVB010000103.1:0-5971 GCA_964616315.1 uncultured Rikenellaceae bacterium | reverse complement strand
TCCTAGAATATCCTTGTCGCCTAGAAGTTGAAATTGAGCATCGAGTTTACCCATACCAATTTCTCGGGCAAACTGCTCTGTGTGGTTTAACCCATCAATTAGTTTGTTTGCAGAGCGAGCCATGTCCTCCAGTTCATCGCCAGTATGAACAAATATTTTTTTATTTATATCAATATCACCCTCTGCAATACTGTTAAGGGCGTCGGTTGTTCTTTTAATGGGTTGAGCAATGGAGCGTGAAATGTACCAAATAGCAACAGATTGAAGTAATACACCAAGTATAAAAACAAAGATTGTGTACATCACGGCACGTTTAGCATCAACCACTATTTCGCTCATTGGGATGGAGAGGTATACCGACCATGTGGATGGGGAGTCGCCAACTTTTACTGTGGAAAGAATGTTGAGGTTTTGCTCACCATTAATCTCTGAGAAATACTTGTATTCGGTTCCCTTCTTTATCTTTTCTGATATTTTAAATTGATTGTCATCTATAGGGTTGAAATCGGTAAATTTTAGTTTGGCTAACTCGGGTTTTGTATGGGCTATTATGGTTCCATCGTTGGCAATAAGAGCTACAATGGTGTTTTTGTATGGTTTAATCTTCTCTATCTGCTCCTGAAATTTTTCTAACGAAATGTCTACCCCTCCTAGGCCTGCAAACTTCCCATTAACCTTTATTGGTACACTCAAACTTGTGGCCAAAACCTCATTGCCAGCAACATCAAAAGCGTAAGGGTCCAGAAGCATTTCGCAGTTACATGTTTTGGATAAGTAATAGTTGCTGGTGGTAATATCGCCGGTTACATTTTTATGCTCTATATCCCTAGCAGGAACTCCATTTTTTAGGTAAGCAGTTGTGGAACGTCTACCATAATCTTTTGTATAGCCTTTGCGAAAGGCAAAATATTCCACCGAATACCATACGGTTAAGTAGCGAGGATTGTTGACAACTTGGTTGTTTAGTATATTGAAAAAGACTGAGTCGAGCGTAACTGTATCGAATTTTGGGTAAATGTAAAGAGCGTGAGCCAATGCTCTGGAAAAACCCATATCCAATTCTAGTTCCGATTTTATTTGGTTGGCGGTTTTTTGTGCTTCTGCTTGCGCAAGCTTTACCGCATTATCGTTGGCAATTTTGTTGATTCTAAATCCGATAAAAAGTCCAATAACTAGCATTATTGACACTGAAGTAATCATTACAAAGAGTAACATCTTTGCGCCGATTTTCATATTCAACCTCATTGCTTTAGTTTTTAAGTTTACTTTAATACAACCAAATTGGGTTAAAAATACGAAATGTTTTAATAGAACAAAACAAACATACATTAATCGGTTCAGCCTTTTAAAAAAATATTGGTAAAAATTTATTGGTTTAACCAAATGGAATATCTTTATTGGATTAAATAATATTATCCCATGCAATTTTATTTCCTAAAGGTTCATTTTGTATGCCTGCTAATCCTTTTGGTTTCGTACAATGTTTTAGCACAGAACGATAAAGAACTGGTAGAGTCTTTGATAAATAGTGCCGAAAAGGTACGCACGTCAAACTCAGACTCAGCCATAGTTTTAGCGCAGAAAGCAGTAAATCAGGCCTCAGGTCTCGATGATAAATTTTTGCTTTTAAAGGCTGAGCATACCCTTGGTTATTGCTACTACAACCGAAACGATTTTGAATTGGCATTAAACCATCTTCAAAAATCGTTAGAGCTTGCAAAGGAGGAAAATCAGGAACTTTGGGTTGCAATTAACCTTAACAGGATAGGGAATGTTTATCAGCTTAGGAGCGATTTCGTTCAAGCCTTGAACTCGTATAGGAGTGCTTTGGATATTAACGAGAGGATTAAGGATAAAATCCAAATTGCTCGTACTCAGGTTAACATTGGCACAGTTTATAGTTTAACGGGGAGTTATCCCAAGGCCATTGAGCACATGTTACAAGCTCTAGAAACTTATGAGAAGGAGGACGATAAGGAGGGAATGGCGTGGACGTCGCTCAGTATTGCCAGACTTTTTAATAGATTAGAAATTTACGACAAGGCACTCCAGTATAACGAGATTGCTCTAAACCAATATCGGAATTTACGGAATCAGAACGGTATAGCCCTGTCGTTAACAGAGCAGGCAAATATTTACTACCATTCGGGATTGAACGATAAAGCTCTCGAAATTGCAAAGCAGGTACTTGCTTACAATTCCCAAACTCAAAACACCCATGCTATGGCAGCAAACAATTTGCTGATGGGAATAATATACTTTGAACTAAATAATTTGGATAAAGCCACAGAGAACCTAGAAAAAGCCCTTAATCTTAAGCAATCCGTTAACGACAGTATTGATGTTTCGAAGTTAAACAGATATCTTGGCGAAATTCAAATTAAAAAGGGTAACTACACCGAAGGATTCAAGTATCTTAACTCTGCGCTTACTGTAGCCCAAAAGCAGCAGTTAATGTCCGATGTCAGGGATATATACCTAAGTTTATCTTTTGCATATAAATTAAAAGGAGATTTCCGTAATGCATTGGAGAATTATAGTTACCATTCTTCCATCAAGGATAGCATTAATGCTGGCGAAATCTCAAGGCTTGAAATGCAGTACGATTTTGATAAAAGGGAGCGCGAGCAGGAAATAATAACCAAACAACGCGAAGCAATGCAGCAGGAGCGACTAGAACGACAAAGGATGTTTACATTCTTTATCTCAATAGCCTTAGTTCTTGCTATTGCATTGGCATTGGTAATCTTTTACTTTTTAAGGGAGAAGCAAAAAATAAACAAACTATTAGTAGCACAGAATCACGAAATACTTAGGCAAAAGGGCGAGATTGAGGATCAAAAGCAAGAAATTGAAGCACAACGAGACTTGGCAGAACGTCAACGCGACCAAATTGCCGACCAACAAAAGCAAATTACCGATAGTATTCGGTATGCGAGTCGGATTCAGGCAGCAGTTCTACCTCGCACCAATAACCTTAATAGTTACCTCACGGAGCATTTTGTATACTATCAGCCCAAAAATATTGTAAGCGGCGATTTTTTCTGGACCACGCAGTTAGCCGATGGGAGAATTGCCGTAGCTGTTGCGGATTGTACAGGCCATGGTGTGCCAGGAGCGTTTATGAGTATGCTTGGAATTACTCTTATTAAAGAACTTACTGCAACCCATTGCACCGAGAGTGCTGGCGACTTACTATTCAAGTTGCGCCAGTTGGTTATTGCATCGTTAAACCAAACTGGTGTTGAGGGTGAATCGCACGATGGTATGGATATGAGCCTAGTGCTTATCGATAAGGAGAAACAAGAACTGGAATATGCTGGGGCATACTTACCCCTTTTAATTGCCAGGAAATCTGAACTTGGGGGCTTTGGCTTGGAGCAACCAGTAGAATCGCATAATGGGTTTTCTATATACGAGTTTAAAGGGAATAAAATGCCAATTGGTTATCATGTTATTGGGGAGAAGCCATTCACAAATCACAAAATTTGTTACAACAATAGCGATATCTTTTACATGTTTTCCGATGGCTATACCGATCAGTTCGGAGGCCCTTCAAACTCAAAATATATGCTTATTAATTTTAAGAAACTACTGCTCAATATTCAACCATTGTCACTCAAGGAGCAACTTAAAGTAATTGAGCAAAATTTCGAAGATTTTAAGGGTAATCAAAAACAAGTGGACGATATTTTGGTTATGGGTTTTAAGGTTTAATCGATTTTTGTAACGCAACCTTCTTATAAATCATGAAACTTTTAGTTTTATCGGATTTGCATATTGACACTGGCGATAAGTTTGGAACTTTTGGCTGGAAAGCCAAAAAATTTATCAAAATCCTCGACGATATTATTAAACACTACGGAGTTGATCAGGTTATTCTGAACGGCGATGTGTTTGAACTTTATAAGTACACCTATACCGATATTGTTGCAAGAAATAAGTTCTTAATTGATTATTTTGATAGTAACGGATTTATTTACATTAGGGGGAATCATGATTTATGGAATCCTAAAGCCAAGGATCATTTCAATATAACAAATTCACAAGGTAAAACAATACACGTTGAGCACGGACACAATGCCGATTTCCTTAATGGAACTTCAATAGGTAGGTTAATTGGTAAATTAGGCTTTTACTTTCTGAGGTTTATTGTGAAAATGAAATGGGCGGAGAGATTGTACTTCAAAATTGTGGAGTACGATGACGAGGTTAATCGCGTACCCCGAAAATATAATTCCTATAAGTATTTGCTTTATGCGCTAAAATTACTTCGAAAGTACGATTTCGTTATTCTTGGTCACACTCATAAGTTAGAGCTGCATAAGATGTACTACATAAACCAACGCAAACAGTACTTAAACTGTGGAACTTGTTCGCTTGGACGCTTTCAGGCAGTGCTGGTTGATACAGAAACTCTCGCCAATGAAACCATAAAAGTTGGCCGTAAAGTAGAGTTTTCTGTTAAGGATCTACCAATTTTTCAGTCAAAGCCTAGTGTTTGATTGATGCAAAATTCTTAAGGATCATTAAAATATTTTGACGTATTATTGCGTCATAATATTTATTGACGTATATTTACGTCATAAATAGTTTTTAGCATAGGATATTTTCAAAAATCTTCTGCTTGAAATCAAATAAACTCCATATGGTTTTAGCCAAAACAGAACTGTTTGATAACGATTTGCAAAGCTGCGCAGAACTTTGCAAAGCATTGGCACATCCCGCCCGACTTGCAATTCTAAAGTTTTTATCCGATGCCAAGATGTGCATCACTGGTGATATAACAGAGGAATTGCCTTTAAGTAGAACAACAGTAAACCAGCACCTTAAAGAGCTCAAGGATATTGGATTAATTGTTGGTGTTGTTGAGGGCGTTAAAACAAACTATTGCCTTAACCATAAAAGAGTTGAGGAACTAAAAAAAGCAATTCAATCCTACTTGGATATGTTAGACACAACAGGTTGTAATTGCTGCAAGTAAACCGTTAATTCATTAATAATACAAAAAATTTTAATTATGGATCAAAAGGATATTAAGCAAACCGTTAAGGAGAAGTATAGCCAAATAGCTATGCAATCGAAACAGGAGAACGAATCATCGTGCTGTGGTGCAACAGGATGTTGCTCTGGTGTTGATTACACAATATTTAGCGAAAATTATAATCAAGTTAAAGGCTATAATGCCGATGCAGATTTAGGCTTAGGATGTGGCATCCCCACAGAGTATGCTAAAATTAAGGAGGGCGATACGGTAGTTGACCTTGGTTCAGGTGCGGGTAACGATTGTTTTGTAGCAAGAGCAATTGTAGGAGAGTATGGAAAGGTCATAGGCCTTGATATGACTGAGGCTATGATTGCTAAAGCACGTGAAAATGCAAAAAAATTAAACTACAGCAATGTGGAGTTTGTGATGGGCGATATTGAGAATATGCCTATTAACGCCAAGGTTGCTGATGTGGTAATCAGCAATTGCGTGTTGAACCTTGTTCCAAATAAACACAAAGCTTTTCAAGAGATTTACAGGATTCTGAAAAATGGTGGACATTTTTCAATTTCGGATGTAGTTATTAAAGGCGAGTTGCCCGATAAAATTAAGCAAGCCGCCGAAATGTATGCTGGATGTGTTGCGGGTGCGATTGATAAGGAAGAATACGTTGGTATTATTGAACATACCGGATTTGTTGATGTTACAATTCAAAAAGAAAAGCAAATTACCGTTCCAGATGAGATATTGCTTAATTTTTTGAGTGAGTCTGAATTAAAATCATTCAAAGATGCCGGAACTGGAATTTATAGTATTACTATTTACGGTAAGAAATCTAAGGGATGCGGTTGCGGATGTAATTGCTAGAAGTATTAAAGGCCACTTAAACGTGGCCTTTAATACTTAATATGAAATTTTTTGGTTCTTAATAGAAGTAATTATTCAGTAAATCATATTCCAATATGAATGATTTCAGGTTTTGCT
>CAZTVB010000102.1:0-7994 GCA_964616315.1 uncultured Rikenellaceae bacterium | reverse complement strand
GAGTAACCTTGGAGTTTGGAGTAATCAGTTTAATAATCTCGGTTTTGATTTTTTGGGTTACGGTAACATTCAACTTATTATCGTTGCTGAAGGATATTACCATTACATCGCCAATTTTTTCAAAGTTTATCATATTGTAAATTTTTTATGGTTAAATACATTGAAGTATATCGTTTAATTCACTAACAGCTTCGGTAGAGATTCTTTTAAAACGCTCAATATACTCAGGATATTTTTGAGTATCCTTCTTTGCTTGTGCCAGTTGTTCAAGTTTTTTCATATCCGATGATAGTTCGTTGATTCCCATCATCGATACGGAGCTCTTTATTTTATGTGCCAACTTACCAAGCGATATAAAGTCCTCGTTTTTGTAGTAGTAATCTAGCTGCTCAGAGAATACTGGAATTTGGCTAATAAAAAGAAAAATAAGGTCGCGCATTAAATCGTTACTGCCTTCGGAAATTTCCTTCAGAACCTCGAGATTTACGTGTTTGTATCCGTTCATGGTAGAGTGTTGAATTCCAGTCATGTAATTTACGTCAAATTAAATTAAATCTAACCAAATATAGAAAAAATTAGTTGGAGTTGCTAAAAAAGAGCAGAATTCTTTTTGTCTGGATTGTATTATACTCTACAATTGGATTATTTACTATGGGCTTATCTCGAATCAAAATGTTCAAAAACACATCAATCGTTTGAAACAATTCGAAGCGTAAATAATAACCTATAAATAAAAACACTAGTTTTGCATAAATCTTTATTTGTTCAACTTAACTATTCTACAATGAAAAATACAGCATTTACAAAGTACCACATCGAGTTAGGTGCACGTATGGCCGAGTTTGCTGGCTATAATATGCCTATTGAGTACAGTGGTATTAACGACGAGCACATTACAGTAAGAGAGAAAGTGGGCGTTTTTGATGTATCGCACATGGGCGAGGTTTGGGTAAAAGGTCCAAAAGCTCTGGATTTCCTTCAAACTATTACCAGTAACGATGTTTCTGCATTAACTGATGGTAAAGTTCAGTACAGCTGTTTTCCTAACGGAAAAGGCGGTATTGTTGACGACCTTTTGGTTTACCGTGTGAATGCTGAAACCTACTTTTTGGTTATCAATGCTGCTAATATTGATAAGGACTGGAACTGGATTTGTGAGCAAGGTAAGAAGTTTGGGTTCACTCCTGGCAAGGAAATCTACAACGCTTCCGATGAGTTTGCTCAACTGGCGGTTCAAGGACCTCTTGCGCTAAAAGCAATGCAGAAGTTAACTTCTGATAATGTGGTTGATATGGAATACTACACATTCAAGAAGATTTCCTTTGCTGGTATTAAAGAGGTTATTTTCTCTACTACTGGTTACACTGGAGCTGGTGGTTGTGAGATTTACTGTGCAAATGAGGATGCCGATAAACTTTGGAAGGCTGTTTTTGAGGCTGGTGCTGAGTTCGGAATTAAGCCTATTGGTTTAGGAGCTCGTGATACTCTTCGCCTTGAAGTTGGTTTCTGTTTGTATGGACACGATATTAACGATGAAACTTCTGCCATTGAGGCTGGTTTGGGCTGGATTACCAAGTTTGTACCAGGTAAAAACTTCATCGACCGCGCACTTTGGGAAAAACATAAAAATGAAGGCACTGAGCGTAGACTAAAAGGATTTATTATGATTGACAGAGGTATTCCCCGTCAGCATTACCTTATTTACGATGCTCAAGGCAACGAAATTGGTGAGGTTACCTCAGGTACAATGTCGCCAATGAGCAAGCAGGGTATTGGTATGGGCTACGTTAAGAAAGGTTTTTGGAACGACGGCGCTGAGATTTACATCGGAATTCGCGATAAGAAACTAAAAGCAAAAATAGTTAAGCCACCATTCCACTTGGCAAAATAGTTCACACACAAAAGGGGGTGATGAGCCCCCTTTTTTTAAAACGGTATTTTGAAAATGAACAAAATAGAAATTTGCTTTTCACCATCGGTTTTTAGCCATTTCGATTCAACGGATAAGATTGTTGTGGTAGTTGATATTCTTAGAGCCACATCGGTTATTTGCACAATGTTTAAGAACGGCGTGAAGGAGATTATTCCTGTTCGGGATGTTGAGGAGGCCAAGGCGTATAAGGAGAAAGGTTTTTTGGTAGTTGCCGAGCGTAATGGAGAAAAACTGGATTTTGCCGATTTTGGCAATTCACCATTTTTCTTTACTCCCGAAACGGTTGATGGTAAAACGGTAGTTTACAGCACAACCAATGGAACAAACGCAATTACTGTGGGTAAAGATGCAAGTGTAGTAACAATAGGCTCATTCTTGAATTTTAGCGCGGTTGTTAAGTATTTGTCGGCTCAGCAGAAGGATATTTTGGTGCTTTGTGCTGGTTGGAAGGGGAAGTTTTGCCTTGAGGACACTCTTTTTGCAGGTGCATTATCGCACGAGTTAATGCAATCAGGGTTGTTCGATACCAAATGCGATTCGGTTTACGCCGCTATCGATTTATGGGATGCTGCTAAGGATACTATGGATACTTACATTGAGAAAGTGGCTCAGAAACATCGACTTAAGAAGCTGGGTTTAGATAATGTTATTGGTTACTGTTTTTCCTTCGACCAAACCGATAAGGTACCCGTTTTGGAAGGAAATCGACTTGTTTGTAAGTAACTTATAGGTTTCTTCCATTTAATGTTGTTTGATAACATCTCATTAGGAAATTACAAAAAAAACAAGGAAATTTGACGTATAATTCATAAATGAATTTCAAACTTAAACTTTTAACATCATGAAACATAATTTTAATGCAGGTCCCTGCATCCTACCAAAACCAGCGATTGAATCAACAATCGAAGCTATCCGTAATTTCGACGGAACTGGTATCGGTTTATTAGAGATTTCTCACCGTACTCCAGGTTGGGAAAGAGTTATGGCTGAAACAGAACAACTATGGAGAGAATTGCTTAACATTCCTGATAATTACGCTGTAATGTTTTTAGGAGGTGGAGCATCTACCCAATTCTACACTGTTGCTGCTAACTTCCTTAACAAGAAAGCTGCTTACCTTGAAACTGGTGTTTGGGCTAAAAAAGCTGCTAAAGAGGCAAAGTTATACGGAGAGGTTGATGTAGTTGCTTCATCGGCTGACAAAAACTACACTTACATTCCAAAAGGATACAAAATCCCTACCGATGCGGATTACTTCCACATCACCACGAATAACACCATTTACGGAACAGAGATTAAAACGGATATGGATTGCCCTATCAACTTAATCGCCGATATGAGTTCCGATATTATGAGCCGCCCTGTTGATATCAAGAAATACGCTATGATTTACGGTGGTGCTCAGAAAAACGTAGGTCCTGCTGGTGTTACTTTTGTAATTGTTCGCAAAGACCTATTGGAGCAAATTCAACGCAAATTGCCTAGTATGGTTGATTACAGAACCCATATTGGTGCTGAGCCAAAGGATAACTCAATGTACAACACTCCTCCAGTAATTTCAATTTTTGTGATGCACGAAACTTTGAAGTGGGTTAAATCCCTTGGTGGTGTTGCTGCTATGCATAAAATTAACAACCAAAAAGCAGAGCTTCTTTACAATGAGATTGACCGCAACAAGATGTTCGTAGGAACTGCTGTTAAGGAAGACCGTTCAATTATGAACGTATGCTTCGTAATGGCTGAGCAGTACAAAGATAAAGAGGCTGAGTTTATGGATTTCGCTAAGAAAGCAGGAATGGTTGGTATTAAAGGTCACCGTTCTGTTGGTGGTTTCCGCGCATCTATCTACAATGCTTGTCCAGTTGAAAGCGTACAGGCTCTTGTTGATTGTATGAAGGAATTTGAGAAATTAAATTCTTAATTGATAATGAATTAACTGTTTGTCATTCTGAACGCTAGCGAGGAATCTCTAATGATTTCTCCCTTCGTTCAGGATGACAAACTCTTATAAAAAAACATAAACCAAAAACTTTACTGATATGACCAAAGTATTAGTAGCAACCGAGAAACCTTTTGCAAAGGCTGCGGTTGACGGAATTAGAAAGATTGTTGAGGATGCTGGTTTCGAATTAGCTCTTCTTGAAAAATATACCGACCCTAACGACCTTGTAAAGGCAGTTGCCGATGCCGATGCGCTAATTGTTCGTAGCGATAAGGTTACCAAGGAAGTTGTTGAGGCTGGTAAAAATCTTAAAATTGTTGTTCGCGCTGGTGCTGGTTACGATAACCTCGACCTTGCTGCTTGTTCAGCAAAAGGTGTTGTTGCTATGAACACCCCTGGCCAAAACTCAAACGCTGTTGCTGAGTTAGCAATTGGTATGATGATTTTTATGGCTCGTGGTCTTTTCCAACCAGGTACTGGTACCGAGATTGCTGGCAAAAAACTTGGAATCCACGCTTATGGAAACGTAGGTAAATTGGTGGCTAAGTACGGTAAAGGTTTTGGAATGGAAGTTTACGCTTTCGACCCATTCGTGGCTAAAGAGGCTATGGAGAAGGATGGCGTAAAGGTTGTTGGTAGCATCGAGGAGCTTTATAGCACTTGCCATTACGTTTCGTTACATATTCCAGCAAACGACAAAACCAAAAAATCTATTGGTTACGAGTTGCTATCGAAAATGCCTAAAGGTGGTGCGTTAATCAACACTGCCCGCAAAGAGGTTATTGATGAGGCTGGTTTGGTTAAAGCTTTCAGCGAGAGAGCAGACCTTAAGTATGCAACCGATATTATGGCCGATAATCACGCTGAGTTGGTTGAGAAATTCCCTGGCCGTGTATTCTCTACCCCAAAGAAAATGGGAGCAGAAACCGCCGAGGCTAACATCAATGCTGGTTTAGCATCTGCTCGTCAGATTGTTGGTTTCATTAAGAATGGCGATAAAACATTCCAGGTAAATAAGTAAAATAATTCCTAATGATATATCTTTGCGCCTTAGAGCCTTAGCGTTTGTTTTTGAACGCAAAGCCGCCAAGGCGCAATGTATTTATAGCAATAAATAATTTTAACGAAATGGTAAAAATAAAATCATTCAAGGGTATTCGCCCACCAAAGGAGTTTGCAAAGGAAGTAGCATCGCGTCCTTACGATGTATTGAACTCTGTTGAGGCTCAAGCTGAGGCAGGGGAGAAGTCGTTACTTCACATTATTAAGCCAGAGATTGATTTCAGCCCAATTATCGACGAGCACTCTCAGGAAGCTTACGATAAAGCAGTTGAGAACTACAAGAAATGGAAATCAAATGGCTGGTTAGTTCAGGATACTGAGGATAAGTACTACATCTACGCTCAAACTATGGATGGACGCACTCAGTACGGACTTGTGGCTGCTTGTCATTTCGAGGATTATATGGAGGGTAAAATCAAGAAGCACGAGCTTACCCGCCCCGATAAGGAGGAGGACCGTATGATTCACGTTCGTAACCAGAACGCAAACATCGAGCCTGTATTCTTTGCATACCCTGCAGTTAAGGAGATGGACCAAATTGTTGAGAATGTTGTAAAGAACAACAAACCTGTTTACGATTTCGTGGCAGAGGATGGTTTTGGTCACCATTTCTGGGTTATCGACGATGCTGCTGTTAACAAGCGTATCACCGAGATTTTTGCTGCAGTTCCTGCACTTTACGTAGCCGATGGTCACCACCGTACAGCTGCTGCTGCACGTGTTGGCCTTGAGAAAAAGGCAGCAAATCCAAACCACACTGGTAACGAGGAGTACAACTATTTCTTGGCGGTTATCTTCCCCGATAATCAACTAAAGATTATTGACTATAACCGTACAGTGAAGGATTTGAACGGATTAACCGCTCAGCAACTAATTGAGAAGTTACAGGCTGGTTTCGAGGTTAAGGAAATGGGTACAGGTATTTATACCCCTAACAAGTTACATAACTTTAGTATGTATCTTGAGGGAAAATGGTACTCGTTAACCGCAAAACCAGGAACCTACAACGATAACGACCCAATTGGTGTACTTGACGTTACAATTCTGTCGAACTTGGTTCTTGAGCCAATCCTTGATATCAAGGATTTGAGAACATCAAAGAGAATTGATTTTGTGGGTGGTATCCGTGGTTTAGGCGAACTTCAGAAACGTGTTGATAGCGGTGAAATGAAGGCTGCTTTTGCCCTTTATCCTGTTTCCATGAAACAGCTAATTGACATTGCCGATACTGGCAACATTATGCCTCCAAAAACCACCTGGTTCGAGCCAAAACTCCGTAGCGGTATTGTAATTCACGAGTTAAAGTAATAGCAACTCAATACTGAAAAGCGTCCTTTGGGGCGCTTTTTTTGTTTATAGTGCGGTATTAACGTTTCCATGTGGCTGTCGCCACGATGGAAAGTTGTGCCTAGACCGAGGACTTTCCAACGTCCGGCAGGACTTGGAAACGTCGAATTAGATGAAAGTTGAAGAATTTAACTTTTCCATGTGGCTAGCTCCACGATGGAAAGTTTTGCTTAGACCAATGACTTTCCATCGTCGGTTTGGACTTGGAAACGTCAAATTGATTTTTAAAGATTATACAAAAGGAGAAAATTGCTTGTGTTTTTCAGAATATTATATTTAACTTTAAAGTAATCAAACTATTACTGTTATGATAAGAGTGTTGGTTTTATTGCTTTTCGCAATTAGTCTCAACGGCTTTGCACAGGATGAGCCGCAGCGAAACACAAAGGACTTTGGGCTTGTGGGCAATGTTAAGTCGGTTAAAAAGCGACTTTATAAGCCCAAAGATGGAACTGGCTCAGTAAATAAGGAATCTCGGATTTTTCAAACCTTTATGGATAGGGTCGACAATTACCAACTTTTCAATGAAAGAGGACTTCTTCTTCAAAGAGGCAACCTTAATAAGCACGATAGTATTATTGTTAACTTATCCATTACCTACAACTCAAAGGATAGCATAACCGAAGAAGTTTACTACGATAACGCTGGCAAAAATTTCCGACGTAACTACTTTATTTACGACGACAATGGAAGACTAGTTGAGTCGGCCAGTATAGATGCTTCCGATGCAGAGTCTTCCAAAATAACTAGGTACAAATACAATCCCGCAGGGCAACTTATAGAGGAAGCACACTCTGCTTTGGATGGAAGCAACGCTTACCGTATAGAAACATCCTACAACAAAAAAGGATTATGGGAAACCATTACCATTTACGATACCGATGGTACTATTGCCGAAAAGCAAACCTGCAAGTACGATAAGAGAGGCATACCAGTAGAAATATCTTATTATGGCGAAAATGCAAAGTTTTTATACAAATGCTCTTTAAAATACGATACGAAGAATAATAGCGTTGAAACCAAAATAACAACAACTTTAGGAATCAAGGTTTTGAGCTATACCGATTTTTTAAATGCCAATAAACAATTTGTCAAAAAACATAAAGTGACAAACGATTTTGAGATAAAGGGTTATGTTCAATACAAGTATAATAGCAAGGGTGTTTCGGTTGAAGAGGAAACTTACCGACCCGAGGGTACGCTAAGACGTCGAAATATTTACGACGACAACCGTAACTTGCTGGAGATGATTAGTTTTAATAAGGACGGAACCATAGACCATAAATCGACATTTAAATACGACACAATGAATAACCCCACCGAATGGGTTAACTACGAAAAGGATGGCAGCAAGAAATTAACTACCACATACACTTACGAGTACGATAGCAGAGGAAACTGGATTAAGCGGGTAATATTCAGTGATTCAGAACCAGTGTTGGTTACTATAAGGGAGATAGAGTATTATTAAGGTTTTGTTTTGATAAGTTAAAATTACTATTATGAGAAGATTATTGTTTGTGATTTTATTATTCACGTTGACTCTTAAAGTATCTATATCTCAGATTGATTATTTTACTATGTATGGGGTTGCCGAATATGTTGATTCATTTGTAGAAAAATATGGATTAGAAGATTTGAATAAAAGAATTGAATCTTTAAAATTACTCTCGAATGATTCTTTATCTCAGGTATTAAAAGAAGATGCAT
>CAZTVB010000101.1:0-8066 GCA_964616315.1 uncultured Rikenellaceae bacterium | reverse complement strand
CCTTTACATATCAATAAAAAACAACTATGAGTTCAAATAATGTTCCAGTTGGGGTCTTCGATTCTGGTGCAGGAGGTATTTCGGTATTAAAAGAATTGGTAAAAATTCTACCAAACGAATCGTTTATCTACTTTGCAGACTCAGCAAATTGTCCCTATGGACCCAAGCAACCCGAAAAGATTATTGAACTATCCAACTGCATCACAAAGTTTTTACTCGATAAAGGTTGTAAAACCATTGTGGTGGCTTGCAACACTGCAACCGCTGCTGCAATCGACTTTCTCCGAGGAAACTATAACGTGCCCTTTATTGGCATGGAACCAGCAATTAAACCTGCATCACTTAACACCAAAACTAAAAGCATAGGTGTTTTGGCAACAACTGGCACATTTAAAGGGCGCCTATACATTGAAACAAGTAGAAAGTTTGCATCCGATGTAAATGTTTGCTACCAAGTAGGCGAAGGCCTAGTTGAGTTAGTAGAATCGGGCATGGCCAATTCTGAGGAATCCGAAAAACTACTTAGAAAGTACATTGAACCCATGCTCGACTGCAATATTGACCACATTGTGTTAGGTTGCACCCACTACCCTTTCTTAAGAACAGTATTGGAGAAAATTATTCCTAAGAGTATTACAATAATCGACCCAGCCCCTGCTGTAGCTCGCCAAACGGAAAAAATATTGAAGGAAAACGATCTTTTAACAACAAAGCAAAACTCTCCCAGCATTGAATTTTACTCAAGCGGAAGCACCAATATCCTTAAAACTCTCACAAGTAACAATATACAATTAATAAATTCAACATCTATTAAATATATAGATGGAATATCGGCTTGCAATGTTTAAAAGAATTTTCCAAATTCTTTTTTATCTTTATTAAAAAATGGACAGTATGAGAAAAGAAGTTGAAATTGTAATTGAAAATACAAACCAAAAGGTACATATAACTCCAGGATTATCGCTGCATGATATTGCCCGCATTTTCGATATCAAACTAAAGCACCAAATACTTGGAGCAATGGTTAACAACCAGATTAAAGAACTGGATTACGAAGTCTTTACTCCAAAAACAATTCGCTTCATCGACATTACTCACCAAGCAGGAATGAGAATGTACCAACGTTCTCTTTTTTTCGTGCTTCAAAAAGCAGTTCGCGATATAATTCCAAACTCTAAAGTCAGGATTGAACATTCTGTATCGAAAGGTTTTTACTGCGAAATAGATGGATGCAACCAATCACTTGAACTCCCACTAATCTTCACAATTTGTGATAAGATGAGGGAAATTATTGCGGCAGACCTACCTTTCCGTCGCGATAAAGTACTAACCACTGATGCTGTAAAAATATTTCAGGACTCAGGCTATCACGACAAAGCTAAATTATTTATTACCAGACCAAAACTATACACATCGGTTTACTATTTAAGTGATATATCCGATTATTTCTTCGGAAGTTTAGTGCCTTCAACTGGGTATCTAAAAGTCTTCGATCTAGTGAAATATTACAATGGAATGCTATTAAGAATTCCCAAACGTTTTAACCCTGAAGAAGTAGAGGATCTAGTCCTTCAAAACAAAATGTTTGATATCTTTCAGGAGTATAAAAACTGGGTTGAAATATTGGGTGTTGAAAGCGTTGCCGCCATTAACGACGAGGTTAAGAAAGGTAATGCAAGTGAATTAATAAAAATCTCGGAAGCTCTTCATGAAAAAAAGTTTGCATATATTGCAGATAAAATTCATTCATCAGGAAACAAGGTAAAAGTAGTCCTCATTTCCGGTCCATCATCGTCTGGTAAAACAACCTTTGCAAAGAGACTCGCTGTACAGTTAAAAGTTAATGGACTTAAACCCTACACTATATCCCTAGACAATTACTTTGTAAATAGGGAGGATACTCCCCTCGATGAACATGGAGAATACGATTTTGAAGCATTGGAAGCACTGGATATCAAATACTTCAACAATGATTTAATAAGACTCCTCAATGGCGAGGAAATTGAATTGCCAAAATTTTCCTTTGAGCAAGGCAAGCGATACTTTGACAATACTAAACTGAAAATCGATTCAAATGGCATTATTGTGATTGAGGGTATACATGCGCTTAATCCAAAATTAACCCCGCTAATCCAAAATGACAAGAAATTTAAAGTGTATGTATCAGCCCTAACATCCCTATCCATTGATGGTATAAACAGAATCCCAACTACCGACAACAGACTAATTCGACGTATTGTTAGAGATTTTAGATATAGAGGCTACAGCGCCTACGAGACCATTAGCCGCTGGGAAAGTGTTCGCCGAGGCGAAGACAAAAACATATTCCCCTACCAAGAGGAAGCCGACGAAATGTTCAACTCGGCATTATTGCTTGAGTTTGGAATCCTTAAGAGTTATGCAGAACCAATTTTACAGGAAGTCCCTTCCAATAGACCAGAATACGATGAGGCTATGCGTTTACTTAAATTCCTAAGTTACTTTTCGCCAATTTCTGACAAAGAGGTTCCACCAACCTCAATAATCAGAGAATTTCTCGGAGGTAGCACATTCTCGTATAAGTAAAAAATACACACTTACTTATCAACAGTATATGCGGCTGTATATCTGACTATTAACTAGTTTTTGTTGACATTAATTCAAATCATAAATACGATAAAAGCCAATATTTTAGGCTAATCCTGTACTAACTATTGTAATAATTTATTATTATTGTACTAAATTATACCTAAACTAAGAACTTAGGCCTAATGCTAAGGTTATTATTTGTGCTACTTAACATGGTTGGAGTAATGCTTATGAATATTTTCATAGGAAGTGATGTTACTTTAACTATTAATGCGCCCACAACTATCAGTGCTGGTTCCGAATTTGATGTTGAAATAATTCTTAAAAAAGACAATATCGATGGATTTGCTCGATTCCAACAGCAACTTCCATTGGGCTTAACCGCACAATTAGTTGAATCATCCTACGGGGATTTCTCTTTTGAAGACCAAAAGGTTAAGTTTATTTGGCTAAAAATGCCCTCAGACAAGGAAATTAAATTTACATACAGAGTAAAAGTTGACGAAAGACTCAAAGGGCAATTCAACCTAAAAGGAAACTTTGCATACATAAGTGATAACGATAGGAAGAATACTGACGTTGAATCAAACTCAATATCAATAAATCCTTCCACTCGAATAGATCCAAATTTAATTGTTGACATTAGTGAATTCCAAAATATTATTCCAGTCCAAGCTCCAGTTACGTTGCTAGCTAGCAATGTTCGCTGTATTCGCCAAACGCCAATACCTACGGGTGAAGCTAATGACTTAATGGTAAAACTTCTTGTAAACAAGGCTAATGCTGAAAAATTTGCAAAGATAGAGGAGGAAATTCCAACCGGATTTACTGCTGAAGCAATAGAATCAAAGGATGCCATATTTACATTCAAGGATCAGAAAGTTAAATTCCTTTGGATGAATCTACCTGCGGATCAAAGATTTGTTGTATCGTATAGATTAATCCCCGCCGATGGTTCAGGGGATGTCACCATTAAGTTATCGGGTAAGTTCTCCTATATACTCAACGATGCAACAAGGGTTATTGAAATCATTCAAAAAGATGTTAACCTTGGTAACCTTGATCCAAAACACCTTGATGGAATCCTGGCTTCAACACTTACAACTTCCACAGGAGTCGAAGGTCAGGGCATTAGCTCCAGTTTCACCCAATCAGGAACTGATGGCGGAATTGAAATACCAATTCGCTACCAAGAAATAAAGGACAAACCTAAAAAAGTGGCAAAGAGTGAGCCCAATATGATGCCTTATATGCTAGAACCTGAAAAAGGTGTTTACTATAGGGTACAGGTTGCGGCAGGCCACAAACCAATCAACATAAAAAAATACTTCCTCAGGTACAATATCAGCCACGAGGTTAGAACCGAAAAACATGACGGTTGGTACAAATACTCTATTGGATCTTTTGGGGAATACCGCGAGGCAAGAGATTTTAGAATGATGATTTGGAATACAACCAAAGTTAATGATGCTTTCGTTGCAGCCTATAATAATGGTGCGAGAATAACCGTGCAGGAAGCATTGATGATAACAAATCAGCAATGGTATAGATAACTGTAAATGGCAAAGACACATTTCTCATACAAACTTCTTATTTGCACACTCTTATTGGTTGCATCTTTGCTTATGCCAAGCAAGCAAGGTTTTGCACAAGATGACGAGGAATATTATAAGAGTATACTGGACACTGTGGTTGAAGTTGTAGATCCTGTTTACAAACCCGTTATCTCACTGGGAACAGGAGTGATGAGTTTTTGGGGTGATGTGCAAAATAGGGTAAACTCACCCTTAACAGGAAACTATGCATTTAAGGTAAATGGTTCCGCACTGTTTGGCAATAAGCGAAACTTTAAGTTTAATGCTTTTGCATTATACGGTACCATAAGTGGTCACAATTTCGAATTATCGAGGCAAATGCAACAACAGCCATTACCTTTAGATGAGGATGGCAACCCAATATATCTTAACTCGTCATTTAAAACAGAAATAATTCAAATTGGAACTAGCATTGAGTATGGCTTTGGGCACCTTATCAAAGGAAAACGCTTTAGGCCTTTCATTGCAGTGGGAATATCCACTATGTTTTTCAGTCCAAAAGGAAATTTCAAACTAAACGGAAGTCCTAACCCTGAAAATTTCTACTATTTCTGGACCGATGGTACAATGCGTAACTATAGTGAGACAGGACCCGATGCTGGAATTGCTGAAATAGTTAAATTTGACAAAGAATACGAAACGGATCTATCAAACGCCAACCTTTTCGATTTAGGGTCATACAGCCAGCGTACGTTTACAATACCCATTGATATAGGGTTTGATTTTTACCTTTCGGACAGGGTTATTTTCAGAATTGGAACTTCGCTGAACTACACTTTTACTGATATGATTGATAATTATAGCAGCAAAGTGGCCAAGGCAATGAATTACCCTAAAAAGAACGACTATAACGACATATTTGCATTTAACTACATCAGTTTAAACCTTGACCTATTCTCCGACCCAAAATCATTACTTGTTGAACGTTTATTTGCAGAGGGAGGTGAATTCGATTATGATGTATTCTTTGCCGATGAAGATAACGACGGAGCCTTTGACCGGTATGATTTATGCCCCAATACACCACCTGGCGTAGAAGTAGATTCCGTTGGTTGTCCTAAGGATACTGATAACGATGGAATATTTGACTATATGGACATTGAAGCAGGCACACCAGAAGGTGCAACTATTGATGAGCAAGGTGCTCAACTTTCAAACGATGCGCTTTCGGCAATGTTCGATAACATTAATGCTGTGTCGCGTAAGGAAATTCGGTTAATTCCTTTGGCAAACATATGGACAGCAACCAGAACGTTTACCCCAGGAATCATCCCCGATAAATTCAGGAAAGTTGATAGCGATGCAGATGGCTACATATCGTTCCAAGAGTTGCTGAAAACAATTGATGATTACTTTGACGAAAATTCAGCATTTAAACCCGAGGAGATTTACGAGTTGAACGATTATTTCTTTACTCAGTAAGCCCAAAACAACTAACTATAACCTAAAACCTAAACCGTAAGCCCTGCCCACCCTAAGCAGGGCTTATTCATTTTGTTAAACTTTTGCACGAAAAGTTTGTTTGTTTTTTAAAGTCGAATTGTTGATAAATGTTTATTTCAATATTCTACTTCAATAATTGATTCTTTATAACTTTACAAAACTAACATACTATGAAAACAAAACTGAACATTGGCGATAAGGCTCCTGATTTCAAAGGAATTGATCAGGATGGAAAGAGTATTACATTATCGGATTACAAGGGTAAAAATTTGGTGCTATACTTTTACCCAAAGGATAACACATCGGGATGTACAGCAGAGGCTTGTAGCCTTAGAGATGGTTATGAGGATTTAGAGAAACTAGGGATGGAGGTTGTTGGTGTTAGCCCCGATAGCGCTAAATCGCACCAATCATTCATACAAAAGTATTCGCTTCCATTCCGCTTAGTTGCCGATACGGAAAAAGAAGTTGCCAACACTTATGGAGTTTGGGGCGAAAAGAAAATGTACGGCAAAGCCTATATGGGAATTCTCCGCACAACGTTTATTATAGACAAAAATGGCATTATCACCCACATTTTTGACAAGGTAGACACAAAAGAGCATGTTACTCAGATATTAACAGAGTTAAAAAAGTAATAAATACACCCTAAATGGAAAAAACTGAAAGTAAAGATCGCAAAGAGGTCAGCAAAGAAAAACTAAAAGCGTTACAGGCCACTCTCGATAAAATTGAGAAGGACTTTGGCAAGGGTTCCATAATGAAGATGGGCGACAAGGCGGTTGCTGAGGTTTCATCAATATCGTCGGGTTCACTTTCGTTGGATATTGCGCTTGGTGTTGGAGGTTACCCACGCGGACGCGTTGTGGAAATCTACGGACCAGAATCGTCGGGTAAAACCACACTTGCTATACATGCAATTGCCGAAGCACAAAAACAAGGAGGTATTGCAGCAATTATTGATGCTGAGCACGCATTCGACCGCACATATGCCGAAAAACTTGGCGTTGACGTTCAAACATTGCTAATTTCTCAGCCAGACAATGGTGAGCAAGCACTTGAAATTGCCGACAACCTTATTCGCTCTGGTGCAATTGATATTATTGTAATTGACTCGGTTGCAGCACTTACTCCAAAGGCAGAGATTGAAGGCGAAATGGGCGATAGTAAAATGGGCTTACAGGCTCGTTTAATGTCGCAAGCGCTGCGTAAGCTAACAGGAACTATCAGCAAAACCAACACTTGCTGTATCTTTATCAACCAACTTCGCGATAAAATCGGCGTAATGTTCGGCAACCCCGAAACCACCACAGGTGGTAATGCGTTGAAATTCTACGCATCGGTTAGGGTTGATATCCGCAGGTTGAATCAAATTAAGGACGGCGACGACTCAACAGGAAACCGTGTTCGCGTTAAGATTGTAAAAAATAAACTCGCTCCACCTTTCAAGAAAGCAGAGTTCGACATTATGTTTGGCGAGGGAATTTCAAAATCTGGTGAAATTATCGATTTGGCAACTGAACTAAACGTAGTGAAGAAAAGCGGCTCATGGTTCAGCTATGGCGAAACCCGTTTGGGTCAAGGTCGCGATGCTGTTCGTCAGATAATTCTAGACAATCCAGAGCTTTCTGCCGAGATTGAAGCAAAGATTAAAGATGTTCTAAAGGCTCAATAACTCCGATACATTAGACATCAGATAAGATTAAAGAACGTGCGTTTCCGCACGTTTTTCTTTTATATGTGGTCACCAAATAAGTCGGAAAAGTTATACTATTCAAAATTTTGCGTATTTTTATTTGTTATTTCAAAACTCACAGAAATGAAGAAAACAGTAATCTTCAGCATCCTAATAGCCACAACGCTAACCTCTTGCCAAAATTGGTTTAACCGCCATTTAATCGATGGTAAAGCACAACGCGTAGAGGTAAAAGCAAAATTCGACGAAAGAATTAAGTTGATTCAGGAACACGACTCCAGTATCAACCAAACAATAAATAGCGAACTTACACTAAAGGAACGCGAAGGATTTGAATTCCTTTACGCCTATATGCCTTTGAGCGATTTGACTATGCATAATAGTAAATATGTGCTAACACAGGTAAAATCATCGCTTGAGGCCAAATCGTTCTTTAAGTGGGGTAAGAAAATTCCTTCGGATATTTTCCTTCATTTTGTTCTCCCCTATCGCATCAATAATGAATATACTGATTCTGCCCGTCAGGTTTTCCTTGCAGAACTTAAAGGACACATTGACGGATTGAGCATGTACGATGCAGCTCTTGAAGTTAACCACTGGTGCCACGAAAAGGTTATCTACAAATCGACCGACGAAAGGACATCGGGGCCATTAACCACCGTTCGTACAGCATTTGGACGATGTGGCGAGGAATCTACATTTGCAGTTGCAGCGCTTCGCTCTGTTGGTATTCCTGCCCGTCAGGTTTACACTCCGCGCTGGGC
>CAZTVB010000100.1:0-8084 GCA_964616315.1 uncultured Rikenellaceae bacterium | reverse complement strand
TGTCTTCCTGAATGCGCTCTATGTTGCATCGCTTCCTGCAGATAAAAACAATTCCAACCCCAATAAAAACTCCAAGAATGTTCGCTATCAAATCTAAATAGTTAAATGTTCTTTGGGGAATGTAAAATTGAATTACTTCTGCTAGAATAGCAGCCGTAATCATTAATGGCAATAAAAGCCTTATTTTTACTTTAAGTTGTAGAAAATTCCCAATCAAAACTATCGCTATAAAGAGAAAAACATGCAATAAGTAATCCGTGTGTATAGTTAGGTTTAGGATTTTTACCCTGTCAAAATTAAACGACAAAAAACGCGGTATAACCTGAATCATTAAGATCCAAATTACAACAAGTGCTACGAACAAAATCCAACCAACATTCGATTGCTTTCTCATACTACAAATATATTAAATCTGTGGTTATTCTTATGATCTGTGTTATCCGTGTTCAATCAAACTTTTTTCTTACTTTTGTAACACATAACGCATTACCATGAGCAATTTGCCTGAGAAACGAGTAGTTGATTTTATAAACGAGCATCACGTACTTACTCTTGCCACCAGCTTTAGCGAAGAGCCCTGGTGCGCCAACTGTTTTTATGTTTACCTAGAGGAGGAAAATAGCCTTGTTTTTACCTCCAATTTCGATACAAAGCATATACAGCAAGCAAGCCATAATATTTACGTGGCAGGGAGCATTGTGCTCGAGACCAGCATTATTGGTAAAATACAGGGTATTCAGTTTCAGGGAATCATTAGCCAACCACAGGATCAACTTCACGAAAAAGCCCGAAAGGCTTACCTAAAACGTTTCCCTATTGCCATGCTTATGGAAACACATCTTTGGGTTGTGGATCTCACATACATCAAGATGACAGACAACCGCTTGGGCTTTGGTAAAAAGATAATTTGGAGCAAGGATCTTTTGTTTCAGAAGTAAGCCAAATTTTGCAATCCCAGAGATTTCTCACTAACGTTCGAAATGACAAAACAATAATTATCACCACCAATTCTCTACATCATGATTCTAGTAACAGGCGGTACGGGTCTTTTGGGTTCACATTTGCTTTACGAACTTTGTAAAAACGTTGAAAAAATACGCGCCACAAAACGTGCAAACTCATCCACCGATTTTGTTAAATGGGTATTTGGCCTTTACAGCCAAAACATTGATGAACTTTACGACAGAATTGAGTGGGTTGATGCCGATTTGCTCGACTACGAATCGCTGGTTAGCGCAACGGCGAATATCGAAACCGTTTACCACACTGGAGCCATTGTATCCTTCAATCCATCGCAAGCCAGTACAATTGGAACAACAAATGTTGTGGGTACTGCAAACCTAGTTGATGCATGCTTGCAGAACGGTGTAAAAAAAATATGTCATGTTAGCTCTGTGGCATCACTCGGCGAAGCCAACATTCAAGGCATAACCGACGAGGAGTGCAAATGGGCAAAAAGTAAAGGGCAAAGTGCTTATGCCAAGAGTAAGTTTTTGGGTGAAAACGTGGCTTGGCGTGCTCACGAACAAGGGATTAGAGTAGTAATTGTAAACCCTTCGGTTATTCTTGGCCCTGGTCGTTGGGAAAACGGTAGCGGTCAACTATTTTCTCAAGTAAAGAGATTCATGCCTTTTTATACGGAAGGTGTAACAGGTTATGTTGATGTTCGCGATGTTGCCAAGGCAATGGTTCTGCTTATGCAAGACAGTTCAATTAACGGCGAAAGGTTTGTTTTGAACTCCCAAAACCTATCGTTCCAAGAACTCTTCGCTTTAATGGCTAAAAGTTTGGGTAAAAAATCGCCACGCATCAAAATCAAACCTTGGGTTGTTGACGTGGCCTACCCGTTTGTTTATCTATTTGGAGTTCTATCGGGTAAAGGAAACGCAATATCCAAGGCCAATATGAAATCGGCTTTTAGTAAATCGTACTACTCGTCGGATAAAATTAAAAGTAGAATAGGGTTTAACTTCACGCCTATTGGGAAAACGGTTGAATTTGTGGCTGGTGTTTATCTGAAAGAATTGGAACACAGATGACACAGATAGTACAGATAAACTCAAATGCTTTTTGTTTCTTTATTCAAAAAAATTATTTACCACTAAGAACACGAAGGGTTTTCGCTAAGGCGCACTAAGTTTTCTCCCTTTGTGGTACTTTGTGCTCCCTTTGAGCGACTTTGTGGTTCAATATCTTTATTTCTTCTTAGGATTCTTTTCCTGTACCGGAATAAAGATGTTTGGCTTTAGATAGGAGTAAACCACGAAGAAAACCCCAGCCAGAATAAACGGTACGCTTAACCACTGTCCCATATTCAGAGCCATTGCTTTCTCAAACTCAACTTGGGGTTCTTTTACGTACTCAATTAAGAATCGAGCAGCAAAAAGCAGAATCAGAAAAACACCAAAAATAAATCCAGTCTTGGTTTTTCCCTCCTGTTTAATGTAGTAAAAATAAAGCAGGAAGAATATTAAAAAGTACGATAATGCCTCGTAAAGCTGTGTGGGATGCTTTGGGAACAGTTCATTGTTACGCTCAAAAATGAATCCCCAGGGCAACGATGTTTGAACCCCATAAATCTCTGAATTCATAAGATTTCCTAAACGAATAAATGCTCCTCCAAGCGCTACAGTAATAACAACCCTATCAACCACATAAATCATCGGCACCCTTTGTTTGCGAGCAAACAGGTATAGAGCAACCAAAATACCAATTGCTGCGCCATGGCTCGCTAATCCACCTTGCCATATTTTTAAAATTTCAAGTGGATGAGATAGGTAATACTCTGGTTCATAAAATAAACAATGGCCCAACCTTGCACCTAAAACTGTACCAATAACCATATACATGGTGAGTGAATCCAGAAAGCCCTCCTTTAATCCTTCTTTCTTAACAAACTTGTTAAAAACAACATATCCAAGGTAAAAGGCAAGTGCCCACATTAATCCATAGTAACGAACAGCCAACGGGCCAACTCTGAATATCTCAGGATTTACGTTCCAGTGTATATATGCTAACATATAACTTTAGTTATTGATAATTGGTAAAGATAATAATTATAGTTGAATGTTGATGTTCTGGAATAATGGAACACAAATGACACAGATTAAACAGATAAATACAAATTATCTTTTTGAAATTGTTCCATCGCATTTAACCAATCTGTGAAAACTTATTAAATCTGTGTTATATGTGGTCAAATATTAAAAAAGGGAGATGCAAAAAACATCTCCCTTTGAACCTTTAATTCGAAATATCCTAAAATCTATTCAACCAACGGTACCTACGGGCGCTATCGCCAATTTTCATTCCAAGCATTATCTCATGTGAGCCATTCTTTGAAAAAGCGGAAACATCTGTAAAACTATAATCGAACGCATAGCCAATGTAAAACTGCTGATAACGTACACCCAGCATTGTTACAACAGCACCTGTCGACCGAATTGAAACCCCAGCCCAGTAATCGTTCTTATAATAACCCTTTATGTTGAAATCTGTTCCAAACTGGAATCGCTCATTAGTGGTAAATAGAACCGAAGGTTCAATGGCAAAATCACTTCTATACGGTTGAATTCTATAACCTCCTACTACATAGTACTGACGAAGCAGCCTGTAAGCAACTTCAGAGTTACCACCACCAAACTGTATTGCACTTTGGAATAGTGATGTGGCTGATAACCCTGCGTAAAAGTTATTTTTACTCAAAAGAACTCCAACATTTGCGTCGGGAGCAAACTTTGAAATTTTGCCCTGAAGCATAGGATCGTCAGGATTCATTACATCCTGACTTGTAACATCTGCCTTAAATTGAAATGCAGAAAGCGATGCTCCAAAACTAAGCTGATAATCCCTCATGTAAATATGGTAGGCATAAGTTCCTTGGAATCCTGTCCTATGGATTCTACCATTGTTATCGTTGAAAACAAAAGCTCCCAAACCAACTCTTCCACTAGGACGACGTCGCTTAACTCTCGATTTAATTAATCGGCTTCTATTCCTAAAGCTAGTTTTTAGAATTCTTGTTTGCGCACTTAGGGCAAATGTTTTGGGCGACTCTGCATAGCCCGCCCATTGCTGCCTTGCGGTCAAGTTTATAGCCGTAACGCCCTCGGCTCCGGCAACGGCTGGATTTACCAAATATGCATCGAGCATATACTGGCTATATAGAGGTTGTTGCTGTGCTGTAACTTTTGCAGTTATACACATCAAACCAACTATTCCAATTAATCCTATTTGCCTTACTACTTTCATTTCGTTCTATTTTAGTCTACAGATAAAATCCATTGACCTATTTAGGTGTCTAAATTGCCTTAATATCCTCCAACTCCAAGTACTCCAATTCAAATCTGAGCACTCTTTATCTAATAATAGTAACACTCCCTTTGTACTCGTAACTCTTTCCGCCCACTTTCAACACAATAATAAAGTGGTATGAATCCATCGGAAGCTCTTTTCCGCCCAAATCTTTTCCATTCCATGGCTTATATAAGCCACTCGATTTCCACACTAACTTTCCCCAACGATTGTAAACCTTTAAATCGATATTTTCTAAAAACTCATTTACACTAAAATAATTACCTTCTGTATCCTTTGCAGCAGGAAACTCCCACAAATCATTAAATCCATCTCCATTGGGTGTAAACGCTTTAGGAATAAATAAATTCCCGTAATCGGCAGCTATAATATTAATCGTATCGGAATTCTGACATCCGTTGATGTCGGTAACAAGCACCCATATACTCTGCTCGCCATCGGAACCGCTAACGGTAATACTTGATGATATTTGGCCTGTACTCCAATTATAGAAACTAAAATCAGGGTTATACACATCCAACGCCAAGGTTTGATTACCAAACAATACAGTGTCGTTACCCAAATCAACAGTTGGTAGATCCCAAATTTCCAAACGGGTTGAATCGTAAGAACAATTATACGTGTTGTTAACTAACCTAACGGTATATGTGCCTGCTTCGCCAGTATAGTAAACCTGATTAGTATTACCATCTTGCCATAAGTAATTAATGAAACCACTTCCAGGATCAAGATTGGAAATGCCTCCAAAACAAACACCCATATTATCGTTTAGGTTATTGGATATTGGCAAAAATATCTCTGGCGTATTAAGTACAACGTTAACTGATAAGGGTGTTCCTGTACAGCCATAATCGGTATGCTCGGTTACGGTTAAGGTATAAATACCGCCTATAAGCCCTTCGCCCCAAGTAATATCTATTGAATCGCCTCGAGCCAAAAGTTGATAGGATGATGATGGTAGAACATTACCATTAGGATCTGTTATAACCCAATCGAAATCAGAAATACCGTTAAAACCCTTAACGCCATACCGTTCAGTAACTCCAACGCAGGCCATTGGTAAACCTTGAGCCAACAGCTCTGCTGAACCTCCAAGGGTTAAGAGCAAAACTTTTAAAAATAATATTTGAGTAAATTTTTTCAAACCTTTTGGATGAATTTATCTTTTATCTATTTAAACCCTGACAGGCGGTTAAGGCCTGTCAGGGTTAGAAATTTTGTTATACTAAACTATTAGTATCTGAATGCATTTGGAATGTGGTAAACTGGACCAGTAACAGGAGTTGGGTTAACAATAAACACAACAGTGTTGTCGGTAAAAGCATAAGAAACCAATCCTTGAACGTAGTCAGATTTGTGGCTAATTGCAGAAATAATACCATTGTTTGCAGTTGCAGCACCAGTAGCTTCGTTGAAAGTGTAGGTATAACGAGTACGGTGATTGTTGCTAACAACTAAAGCAGAAGAGTTAACTGAGTAAGTAAAGTTTGGAGTTGTACCACCAATCTCATCACCATGGTTAGCTTTTCCGTTTAATGGAAAGTTAACAAAAGCAGCATTTGTAGACACATTGGTAATAAGAGTACCAGAACCATCAATTTCGTCAACAACCTCTGAAACAGAGAAAGCATAAGAAGCAAGAGCGTTAGGAACATTTTCTGTAATGTTAAGAGCAATTGCTTGTGCAACCTGATCTCCACAGAATGTTGTGTTATCAGCTGTTGGAGTTGTAGCAACAGGAGCAGCAACAACGTTAATATTAGTTGTGCGAGGAGTTGCATCAAAACATCCAATCAAGGTGTTACGCTCGTTTACATCTACAGTATAAACGCCAACTGCAGGATTAGTAAACTCAACCCAGTTTTGAGCAACATATGTGTTTGTTGCTACTGGAGCGGTTGCTGTTAAACCAGCAAATACGAATCTCCACTCAGAGTTAGCGCCTAAGTTTGAGTTTGTAGCAGCAACATAGGTTGGGCTATAAATTGGGTCTGGTAGAGTGTACAAGCGGAAAGTACGTCCAGCAGTTTGATACATAGCAGTAGCCTCATCTTGGCTATAGTCTACATAGATTTGTGCGTTAGCACTAGCAAACATAAAAGTGGCCATTATAACTAAAGCCAAGTTTAAAAGTGTCGATTTTCTCATAATGTTAAAATTTAAAGTTTATAATTTAAAATCTGTTTTTCTGTTGTTTGTGCCGGGCTTATCGGCTTTTATTTTACTCGTGTTAATTGCTTTTTGTTTATCGAGAGCAAGAGTTTAACTCTGAAAACCAACCACCTAAGGTGGCTGCTTGTTGTTATTGTCCTTTAACTTTCTGTTTTTTTGTTTATTAAGCATATTCTCTATGAATTTTCGGTTTATCAACAACTATTACGGAGGTATGTTTAAAAGGTTATTAAGCTAATGCAGTATATCTCTATAATATTGACCAATGGTCATATTTGCTAGACGAAAGTTTTAGCTTGTTGAAAAATTCAATACTTAAAAGAACATTTTTTCTTCAATACTTACAAACAATATAAATGCCAAAAATCGTAACAGCTTGCTTGTGTGTAAATTATATCAAAAAAAGAAGGGCTGTTTGTCCGATATTGGCAAAATACAATTGTTTGACTTGTCCGAAATTGGAGATATTAATAAACAACAAACTCCATCAGGGCTTTAAACCCTGACAGAGTCAATCAAAAGTGTTGAAATGTTCCTAATATTCAATAATCTGATTTCGCCTATCACGTGTAGGGTATAATTCGTAACGTTTTGCGTAATATTCTGTTAACTCATTGTTAACGTTATATACAGAGATAAACTTTAATATTCGTTTATCATTATACTCCAATATTTTTTTATACATAAAACTTCCTTTTTCGTCTAATTCTTCAATACTGGTAAGCAATCCCAATTTATTATAGCCATAGTTAAAATTTTGAATTTGGACTTTCCCATCAACAAATTTTATCTTAATTATTTCGGACGAAACTCTTCCTATGGAATCGTATAAAGGAGAAATAGTCCTTTCGATAATAGAATCGAGCGGAGCAAGTACTTTCTTGGCTTTCACTTTCCTAGATATTTCCGTTCCGATGTCATCAAAAACAGATTTTGAAGAGTATGCGCTTTTGCCTTTTGAATCAACAGCATTAACTTGAACCGGTTTTCTGTTCTTATACTTGTATTGTAGTTTAACATAGACGGCTGTATCATCAGGACTAACCATATAAATGGTTTCGGTATCGATAAGCGAATCAGAAGTGTAAGTGAATAGCTTGTAGTACTTTAACTGCTCATTAACAAATTCGTCGGTTCTAATAATTTGCTTACCTTTAAATGTATGCCACGTGTGACTAGTTATGCGCTGAGTGGTATAGTCGCGGTTAAGAATAGTATGAACCCTATCCAGTGAGTCCTTTATTTCCTGCTTAACAGCCATGCTAACTCCAGTACGCCTACCATCTTTTATTTCATATTGGCTGGTAACAATGACCCTACGAATATCTTGCAATGGTCTGTTCTGTGCAAATAAAAGATTTGGTGTTAAGAGCATCAATAGAATAAATGGAAACTTCCTCATGGTTTTTGGATTTAAATAGAAAGGCAAATTAATAAATTTTAGTTGATAGTCTGTGGTTAAAATGGAATAAAATGATACCCAAAAAAGGTTGATCTGATAAACAGCCATTCACCCCTCTCTCTTTGATTGGTAAAGCGAGGTGTGTCCTTATCCTATGTAATTAAAATAACTGTTAAAAAAGCACAACAGTTAAAGT
>CAZTVB010000099.1:0-8091 GCA_964616315.1 uncultured Rikenellaceae bacterium | reverse complement strand
CTATGTTTTATACCATTACTTTAGCACCCAAAATTTATGAAATAAAGGAAGTAAAAATATCGCGTTTTTCAACTTACGAAAAGTTTTTAAAAGAATTTGCAAGCCTAAACCTTCCTAAAAACAAAGAAGAAGAACAATTGTTGAGGCTACAGGGTTATTTTATGAGAATTGTTAGAGGTATGGATTTGCAAAACTTGCCAGGAGTTACATCTGGGGCCTCCTTTGGAAAAGATTGGTACGCAAAACAAAATGAGAAGTTGGCCGAACTAATTGAGAAGGAAAGGGAAAAGAGAATAACCGATCAAAAGTACAATCCTGGGTTAATCCAAAAGTTAACTGATCTTAAAGGCGATGAATTATATAAGTTTATGGGACAAATTGGGATAGAGAACGATTTCATCTTAAAATCTTCGGATTACGAAATTCGCGAAAGAATTCTGAAAGAATACGAGAACTACAAGGCGAAAAAGAAATTGGAGTTAGAAAAATCTAAAAAATAATGGAACATCATCCTCGAATTTCTGATATTGAGTCTGCCTATCATTTAATTAAGCCATATATTCATAAAACTCCAGTTTTAACATCGGAGAGTGTAAATGCAATTCTTGGTGCAGAGCTGTTCCTTAAGTGTGAGAACTTTCAGAAGGTTGGTGCATTCAAGTTCCGTGGAGCCACCAATGCTGTTTTACAGATGACCGACGATGAAGCTAAGTGTGGTGTTGCAACCCACAGTTCCGGCAATCACGCAGCCGCACTTGCCTTAGCGGCAAAGAAAAGGGGAATCCCTGCTTACATTGTAATGCCCGACAATGCCCCAGGTATCAAGAAAAAAGCCGTGGCGGGATATGGAGGTATAATTACTTTTTGTACTCCTACTCAACAGGCACGTGAAGAAACATTAGCCCAAATCCAAAAGGAGACCGGTGCTGTTTTTATTCATCCTTACAACAACTTTGATGTTATTTGCGGACAAGGTACTGCTTCGCTAGAGTTATTGGAGGAGATTGCGAACCTCGATATAGTTATTGCACCAGTTGGTGGCGGTGGATTACTTAGCGGAACTGCAACATACGTTAAAGGGAAAAATCCATCCATTAAAGTATTTGGCGCTGAACCTCAAAACGCCGATGATGCTTACCGCTCGCTTCGCGATAAAACCATTTATCCATCCGTCAGCCCAAAAACTATTGCCGATGGATTACTTACATCGCTTTGCCCGTTAACCTACGAAATTATCGCTGAAAAGTGCGATAGAATTTTTACTGTAACAGAGGAATCGATAGTTGCTGCAATGCGTATGGTTTGGGAACGCATGAAAATCGTTATAGAGCCATCGTCGGCAGTGCCTATTGCCGCTATAATGTCATATCCTGATTCATTTAGGAATAAAAGGGTCGGTGTTATTATTTCGGGCGGAAATGTAGATTTGGATAATCTTCCTTGGTAATTTTCAAAATATTAGTATTGCCTAGCGCTTCTTGAACAAATACTTTGCAACTACAGGGTAATGGTCGGAGTAGTTGATTCTTGGGCTATAGAAACTTACAGCCTCAAAATCCGCCGAATGCAATATATAGTCAATCCTGTAAGATGGCCAAAGTCCAGCATAGGTATAAACCAAGCCAACTCCAGCCTCCTTGTACGAATCATTTAGTTTTTGAGTAAGCGTTTTATATGTGTATGAAATTGGAGAATCATTAAAATCGCCACAAAGGATAATTGGATACTTGCAGTTGGACATATGCTTAGCAACCTTATCCACTTGGAATGCTCGCTTATCAAAAGCGTCATGAACTCTTGATAAAATATCCTTTAGCTCATTGTACTTGTTACTCTCGTTCCTAAACTCACTCTTTAGCAGAAAGTTAAAGTTACGCTCTTTTAACCGTAACGATTGTAGGTGGTTGTTGTAAACGCGGATTGTATCGTTATTCACCTTGATATCGACGTAAATACAGGAGTTAAACGAATTTTCAAATATAATTTCGCCAGAATCAACTATTGGGTATTTGGAGAATATCGCCATTCCGTACCCCGATTGTTTTCGCTGAAGTATATAGTTGATATGCGAATACATTCCAAGTTGTTCCTTGGCTTGCTCCTCCGTGAATTTATTCTCCCTCACATAGAACTCCTGCATGCAAACTATATCAATCCCATTTCCCTTGATATACTTAATAACCTCGTTATGCGTTGGCTTTGTCTTGGACCACGATTGAAGCCTGAAAAGATTGACGTTGTACGACATCACCTTTAGGTTAGCCTTTTTCTCGTTTTTGCCTTTGCCAAATGGAAGTTGCACAAACGCATTCAGATGATTTGCTCCCATCGCAATAGCCACCAATGGAATAACAAAAAGCCAGCGCCAACGGAAAATCCAGTAGATTAAGTAGGCAAGATTTGCTAAAAGAAAAAAAGGATAGAGCAATCCAATAATTGCTGGAAACCAGAAGTCTGCCGGGCTAATATAAACAGATAAATAGCAGGATATCAAGCCAAGGGCAACTATAATATTGCCTATTAACAGCAGGTTATGGAGAATTTTCCGTAGCATTAATTCACTGAATCGTTTTTCATTCTGAAAAGCGTATCTTTTTCCTCCTTGGTTAAACTGTCGTAGCCCGATTTCGAGATTTTATCAAGAATTTTATCAATATTTTGATGTTTTTGAACCTTACGATAGTTGTAGTCGTGATCGGGGTTGGCCGAGCGATGATCAACTTTTAGCGTTGATTTCTTCTTAAAGTTGATTTTGCCCAAACCCTCGAACCAGCTAAAAGGATAAGTTAAGTCCCAACCTTTAGCCAATGCTTTTATGTAAAGAAATCCGAATACCGCACCGCCAAGGTGAGCAATATGTCCACCAGCATTTGAAACGGGAATGCTTATTATATCAATTAAAATTGTCACCAAAGCAAGGTATTTCAACTTAACAGGGCCAAGGAATAGCAAATAAATGGTATGGTTTGGCTTTAATGTTGAAACAGCAATAACAATTGCCAACACCGATGCCGATGCACCCAGCGCAATTGCAGCAGCGGTTTCCGTTGTGAAAACTGGCACAAAATTAAAGGCCAAAATAAATAGAATTGCCCCCGAAATACCGCCTAGCACATACACTCCAATAAGTTGCCTTTGCGAAAGAAACATCAGGAATAGTTGCCCAAACCAGTAAAGCCAAAGGATATTGAACAGTATATGCAGAAAATCCTCGTGGAAAAACATATAGGTTAAAATAGTCCACGGACGAATTATCAAACTGGCAAAGTCGGCAGGAACAGCAAGTAAATAGGCGTAAGAACTTCCTACCGGAGTTCCCCCAACGAAAAAGAAAACTCGTATTAAATTATAAATAAGGAACACCGCCAAGTTTATATATATTAACTTGGTAAGGTTACTGCCAAAACGGAACGAATCTTTTAACTCGTTATAAATACTCATAGACTAAATCCTGTTTATAGTAAATTTAACATAAAATTTTCTAATAGAACATATCCTTACGTGTACGCCAGTATTTTATCAGTATAAATCCAAAAATCATCCCGCCTAAGTGTGCAAAGTGTGCAATGTTGCTGCCGGGCTGTGTTAATCCAAGGAATAACTCCAAACCGCCATAAATAATAACCATCCACTTGGCTTTAATTGGAATTGGAGGAATAAGTAACATTAGGATTGTATTTGGGAAAAGCATACCAAATGCTAGAAGCACACCATAAACTGCGCCTGATGCTCCTACCGTAGGAATCTCCAATTGGAGTTGAATAAGTTGCTTTGTATAAATTGATGCTTGCTCAATAAAAGCAGGATTGTTGGGCGAAGCAAACCAAGTGTCCAAAAATTTAGAATAAACTTGGTCATAGTACTCGGGAAAATGTTTTGTAACAAATGCAGCAAAGGATTGTGGCGATGGTGTATTTAGCATCGCTATAGCATCATTCTGAATTGAATGCAAATGGAGGTAATTAACCAAAAGATGTATTGCTGCCGCTCCAAGTCCCGTAATCAAGTAGTACATTAAAAAACGTTTTCCACCCCAGACCTGCTCAAGAATTCGACCAAACATATAAAGCGCGAACATATTGAAGAAAAGGTGGAACAAACCAGCATGCATAAACATGTGCGTTACAAGCTGATACGGCCTAAAACTGGGCGAGTTAGGAGAGTAAAGTCCTAAAATTCTATTTAAATCAACCTGAAATGTTGTTTCGGCTACCCATGCAACAAGTAGCATAATAACATTAATGATAAGCAAGTTTTTCACCACAGGTGGTATGGTGCTCATAAAACCTCTTTCGCTATAGTTCATTCCTTTTCTGTTTAATCAAATTATAACAAATACTTTGTTTAAAAGGTTTACTTCAACTTTTTATCCAACTCGTCCATCTCAATAATTGTTAGCACTTTTTTGCCATCGGGCGAAAAGTTTGGATGGTTGCAGGCAAAGAGTTTATCAACCAACTCCTGCATTTCAAATGCAGAAAGATTTCTATTATATCCAATTGCAGCAGCCTTGGCCATCGATGCGGCAATTTTTTGCTTGGCATCGTCGAATGGTAACGACTGGTTTTCCTTAATCTCCATCAGCAAATCGTCAATCAACTTTAGTGGGTCTGTTGATTTTAAGTTAGCCGGAAGGCTATTTATTCCAATTGTGTTGTGCCCTAAGTTGCTAATCTCCAAGCCCATTTGCGACAATTGCTGCTGATTATCCATAATTAACGCAAAGTCCTGAGCGCTCATCTCTAAAGTTTGTGGGTAGAGTTCGCGTTGCGCAACATGGTGTTCGGTGGTAATGCTTTCTAGGTACTGCTCAAAAAGAATTCGTTCGTGAGCTCGTTTCTGGTCAATAACCATTAACCCGGATTTTACCGTGGTTAAAATGTACTTGCCTTTGACTTGGTAGAACTTTGCCGATGTTTCAGCAGGCACATCATCAAAACCCTTCGATGCGAATGTCTGCATCGTCAATTGTGTTGGTTCCTCTTCGGCGGGTTTATCCTCGTAAAGTTGTTCCCAACCTTCAGTGCTTTTCTGCTTTTGAGGTTTTGTGGTGAAACTTCCGCCAGAGAATTTCTTACCTTCATCCTCGAAAGGGTTGAAATTGTGGTTAATCTCAATCTCGGGAGGTGTAACGGGAGCGTTTTTTGGGAAAAACGGAATGCTAAACCCTGGGTCGCTATCAAAATCGATAGATGGCACAACCGCAAATTTCCCAAGAGTTTCCTTTACGGCAGCGTGAAGTATTTGCCAAATCATCCGTTCATCCTCAAACTTAATCTCAGTTTTGGTAGGATGAATATTTACATCGATGGTTTTGGGATCAATATCTAGGTAAATAAAGTAGGTTGGAATGCTTTCGGCGGGTAAAAGTCGGTTGTAGGCATTAATTACCGCACGGTTTAGGAATGGATTCTTCATAAATCGGCCATTCACAAAGAAGAACTGCTCGCCCGGACTTTTTTTTGCACTCTCAGGCTTTCCAATAAATCCATCAATATTTACAATGGTTGTTTGAGTAGTAATATCAAGTAGCTGGGGGTTAATTGCTTTCCCAAACAAACCAACAATGCGTTGTTTTAGGGTTGATGCGTTGAGCCTGTAAATGTCCGCGCCATTATGCGTAAGGCTCATCGCTATTTCGGGGTAAGCCAGCGCAACCCGTTGAAATTCGGAAATTATATGCTTTAGCTCTATGGATGTTCCTTTCAGGAATTTTCGGCGTGCAGGAACATTGTAGAATAGGTTTTTTATGGTGAAGTTTGTGCCTACAGCACAATTTACGGGTTGCTGAGCAACAAGTTCGGAGCCGTTAATTTGGATTTGGGTTCCAAGGTCATCGGTAGCTTTGCGGGTTTTTAGTTCAACCTCGGCAACCGCAGCAATTGAGGCTAAAGCCTCGCCACGGAAACCCATTGTTCGGATATCGAACAAATCGTTGGCCTCACGAATTTTTGAAGTAGCATGACGCTCAAAGCAGAGCCGTGCATCGGTTTCGGACATTCCAACGCCATCGTCAATTACTTGGATAGATGCTTTGCCACCCTCCTTAACAATCAGTTGAATGTTTTTGGCACCAGCATCAATGGAATTCTCCATCAACTCCTTAACCGCTGAGGCTGGGCGTTGAACAACCTCGCCAGCTGCTATTTGATTGGCAACGGAATCGGAAAGAAGTTGAATGATATCAGCCATTGAAGCAGGATTTACCTAAAGAAAAAGTAGTAAGCAATTAGAATCAGTATAGCCAAAATGATAAGAATCCGAAATGTTGATTGCTTACTTTGAGAATACTTGTTCATTCTGGGACTTCGGAAACGACCTTTGATATTTGGCACAAAAGTTTCGTCGGAATCATTTAAGCCTAGTTCCTTTCGAATTCTTGCTTCGCGTTCCTTCATCTCATCTTTTTGCTCATTGTAGTAAATGGGCTTATACTTAAACCCCTTGGGTTTAGGAGTTTTAAAAAATGTAAAAATTGCCATAGCGTTATTTCTTATCGATACTACAAAATTAGGGATTTTAATTGATTGACCGAATAATACAACGTGTCTATTCTGGATTTAATATAGTTTATGATTTTGGAACAGGGGCTAATCTGCTAACTTACCGCCTTGTAGCATTCAACTTTTTATCGTTCACGTACGCCCAAACCAATCGGGAACCAACAGTTCGGTGAGGTTTCCATTTATCGGAAATTTTTATCAACCTTTCCTTAAATTGCTTACCGTCAACCTTAATTTTGTAAAGTTCTCTCATCCCTTGCTGTATAGCCAAATCATCCACAGGAAAAACATCTTGTCTATTTAACGAAAAAATAAGCAACATTTGAGCAGTCCACACTCCCACCCCTTTAATTTGGGTCAATAAATTTATTAGTTCCTCGTCGCTAAGCTGTGCTACCTGTTGTAGCGATAAATCGTGGTGGAGGGTAAACTCCGCAAGCGCTTTCACATACTTGGTTTTAGCACCCGAAAGACCAATACTCCTCAAAGTCTCATCGGGTGTAGACAGTACCAATTCGGGAGTAGGATAATTACTTGGGAATAGCGTTTTAAGTCGATTAAAAATCACCTGCGCTACTCTACCCGAAAGCTGCTGACCAACAATATTCTCTACCATATCATGGTAAAAATCGGTGGACGAGTTCAACTCTGGAAGAGTGAATTTGCTTTGCAACTCAGCAATTACGGGGTCTTTAACTTGAATCATTCCGAATAACTAATTCTATAAAGATATTAAAACGCTTTTACATCAAACCTAATGGAACAAACTATATTTTACTTAACTTTGTATCACTAAACTTACGCAAATGGTACGAATACTTGGCAACCAAAATTCCATTCTAAATCAATTCATTGCAGAGCTCCGCGATATCAATGTTCAAAACGACTTTATGCGATTCCGCCGGAACCTTGAGCGATGCGGCGAGATTTTTGCATACGAACTCAGCAAAGAACTCAACTTTCAGAGCAACCAAGTACAAACTCCGCTAGGTGTTGCCGAAATAAACTTGCCTAACGAGACAATTGTTTTGGCAACAATTCTAAGAGCTGGACTACCATTGCATCAGGGTATGCTAAATTATTTTGATAAAGCGGAGAATGCATTTATATCTGCTTACAGAAAATACAGCAAGGATGGCACATTCCGCATTCAATTCGAGCATATATCTTGCCCTAACATTGAGGGGAAAACGTTGGTGCTAATTGACCCAATGTTAGCAACTGGCGCATCCATGCTACTTGCCCACAAAGCCCTTTGCGAAAGAGGAACTCCAAAACATACACACATTGTCTCGGTAATTGCATCGAAAGAGGGCGTTGAGTATATGAAACGTAATTTATCGGCAAAGAACACCTCTCTGTGGCTTGGCGCCGTTGACGATGAACTAACCGTTAAAGCCTACATTGTTCCAGGCATTGGCGACGCAGGCGATTTAGCTTACGGTGCAAAGGAATAATTCTATCAATTTTATCGTCTTCTTTTTTTAATCGGATGGTAAACCATCTTGATTTGTTGTTGTTTTTTAGTAAATTTAATTTCTAAATAAACCTGAAATGCAAAACTTACTGATAACAGCACTATTTATGC